>JAAZLF010000700.1 GCA_012799425.1 Actinomycetales bacterium
CCTCGTCCAGCAGCCGCTGCACGAAGGTGTGGTCCTTGGTGATCTGGGTGGTCTCCTCGGTGCGCAGCAGGTACGCGCGGGAGTCGCCGATGTGGGCGAGGGCGAACTTGCCCTCCGCGCGCAGCAGGGCGGTGATGGTGGTGCCCAGGCCGCGCAGCTGGGGTTCGTCGCGGGCACGGCGCAGGATCTCCTGGTTCGCCTCGAGCACGCTCTCCTCGAGCGTGGCGACGATGTCCGAGGCCGGGGTCTCCGAGTCCAGCTGTGCGAGGCGACCGATCGCCACGGAGGAGGCGACATCGCCCCCGGCGTGACCGCCCATGCCGTCGGCCACCACCAGCAGGTGGGAGCCGGCATAGCCGGAGTCCTGGTTGTTGGACCGCACGAGGCCGACGTCGGAGCGGGCGGCGTACCGCAGTGCGATGCTCATCGGGGACCTCGTCTCAGCTCGATCTCGGTGCGGCCGATCCGCACCTGCGCCCCCGGGCGGAACGGCACGGCGCCCTCGATCCGGCGGCCGGACACCAGGGTGCCGTTGGTGGAGCCGAGATCCTCCACCATCCATTCGCCCTCGCGCTGGAACACGCGGGCGTGACGGTTGGAGGCATAGTCGTCATCCAGCACCAGCATGCATTCGGGGGCACGGCCGATCAGGATCGGTGTGGAGCCGAGCGTCAGCGAGGTGCCCCGCAGGGGACCCGCCGTGACGACCATCGCGGCCTGCGTGACCTCCGGATCGGTGCGCAGCTGCTCGGGATCCGCGTTCGCATCGGCCCCCGCCCCGGGCGGCGCCGATGCAGGACGCTGCTCACGCCGCGGGTCGCGGCTCGAGCGGGTCACGACGGTGGTGCCGAACAGGTCGTTGCGCAGCACCAGCACCACGACGATCACGAAGAGCCACAGCGCCAGCACGAGGCCCAGGCGCAGGGCGACCAGGGTCAGTTCGCTCATCGGGCGCTCACCAGCCGACCGAGCCGGCGGCGGGGAGCAGCACGGTCAGCCGGGTGCGGCCGATCTTCAGCAGCGAGCGGTCGTGGAGCGCGACGGGCGTGCGGATCCGCTCGCCGTCGACGAAGGTGCCGTTGGTGGAGCCGAGGTCGGTCGCGATCAGCGTCGAGTCCTCCTCGGCGCGCAGCTCGAGGTGGTGACGGGACACGCCCGTGTCCTCGAGGATGATGTCGGCGTCGCCGCCGCGGCCGATCACGGTCACCGGGCCGGTGAGCAGGTACTGCTGTCCGTCGATCTCGATGATCGGGCTGCCCCCGGCGCCGGTCGCCGCGGCTCCCGTCGCCGGAGCGACGCTGCCGCGCTCGGTGCGGGACTCGGTCTCGAAGCGACCGGCGCGCACCTCGTCGTCGCGCTCGAGGGTCACCGTCACCGCGCCGACGAACATGTAGCGCTGCTTGTCCGCGTGCTCGGTCAGCACGCGCTGCAGCTCGTCCAGCAGGGTGTCCTGCCAGGAGCTGAAGCGGTCGAAGTCCTGGGAGTGCAGGTAGACGGCGTACACGTTCGGGGCGAGGGTCCGGGTGCGGTCCAGCACCTGGATCTGGTCATCGCACTCGCGCTTGAGCCCCTGCGCCAGGTCCAGCGGCTTGAGCTGCCCGCGACCGGGCGAGAACACGCTCGTCACGCCGCGGTCGAGGCCGCGCTCGATCCGATCCAAGATCCCCACGGTGGTCCTTCGCTCTCGCTGTGGCTGCCAGGTGCTCGAGCGGCATCGGGCCGAGCCGTCGCGGGACGGGATCGACGAGGCTGCTCGCCCCCAGATCGTATCGCGCCGGGCGGTCCTGCCCGGGCCGGACGGGCGGGGAGGCGGCGAGGGAATCGTGCAGGGGTCGTGAAGGTCGGCGGAGCGCGGTGCGGGGACGGCCGGGGGAGGGAGCAGGGGCCATGTGCCATATTGGGAACGGTGGAGACCGAGAGCCAGTCCGAGATCCCCGTCGACATCGACTTCGCGCACGCCCTGGGCGTATCCGACGCGGAGCGCACGTTGCACGTCCAAGGAGACCGCACCCGGGTCTGGGACCTCGCCAGCGTCTCCAAACCCCTGGCCGCCCTCGGTGCCCTGATCGCGGTGGACCGCGGCCTGGTCGACCTCGACGAGCCCGCCGGGCCCGAGGGCTCGACCGTGCGCCACCTGCTCGCCCACACCGCCGGCTACGCCTTCGACGGCGACGAGACGGTGGGGTCCGTCGGCTCCCGACGCATCTACTCCAACACCGGTTTCGAGGTGCTCGCCGCACACCTCGAGGACGCCACCGGCTACGACTACGCCGACTGGATGGAGCAGACCGTCGTGGCCGGTCTCGACCTGGTGGACCTCGAGGTCAGCGGCTCCCCGGCCGCCGGCTATCGCGGCTCGATCCGGGACCTGCTGGCCGTCGGCCGCGAGCTGCTGGCCCCCACCCTGATCCCCGAGGACCTCTGGCGCGAGGCGACCGGCGTCCAGTTCCCGGGCCTGTCCGGGATCCTGCCCGGCTACGGACGGCAGAAGCCCAACGACTGGGGGCTGGGCTTCGAGATCCGTGGCCAGAAGGATCCCCACTGGACCGGCGCGCGCTCCTCCCCCGAGACCTTCGGGCACTTCGGGCAGGCGGGGTCCTTCCTCTGGGTGGACCCGGTGCGCGGGCTCACTGCCGCGTTCCTCGGTGAGGAGCCCTTCGGCCCCGAGCACGTGAAGGCCTGGCCGGGCCTGACCGACGCGCTCCTCGAGCGCTTCGGCGACGCGGGCTGACAGGTGCCATGAGCGCCCTGGACGTGCTCGCGGACTTCGGGTTCGAAGCCGCCGCGATCGTGCTCGGCCCGGAGGGTGAGCGGGAGCGGCGCGGCGACATCGAGCGGATCCGGCCCTGGCGCTCGGTCACCAAGACCCTCACCGGCTGCGGCGCCGCCCTCGCCCTGCAGGAGGGGCGCGCGGATCTCGAGGACGAAGCCGGACCACCCGGTGCGACCCTGCGCCACCTGCTCACCCACGCCTCCGGATACTTCTACGAATCCGAGAGCACCCTGCAGGCACCCGGGCTGCGCCGGCACTACTCCAACTACGGCATCGACGAGGCCGCCCGCCACCTCGAGCGCGCCATCGGCCGCGACTTCGGCGACTGGATCCGGGAGCGGGTCGCCGGACCGCTCGGCATGGACGATCTGGAGTGGAGCGGCTCGGCGTCCGTCGGCGCCCACGGGTCGCTCACCGACCTCGCGCTGTTCGCCGCCGAGCTGCTGCGACCCACCCTGCTCGAGCCGCGCTGGCACACGGAGCTGACCCGTGCCCAGTTCCCCGAGCTCGTGGGGATCATGCCCGGCTTCGGCAAGCAGGAGCCGAACCCCTTCGGGCTCGGCCTCGAGGTGCGCGGCCGGAAATCCCCGCACTGGACGGGCGCTCGCAACAGCGAGGAGACCGTGGGGCACTTCGGGATGCGCGGCACCGCCTTCTGGGTGGACCCCGCCGCGGACCTGGCCCTGGTGGTCGGCACTTCCCACGACTTCTGCGACGCGCACCGGGAGGTCATGCCGCGCCTGTCCGACGCGGTGCTCGCGGCGCACGGGGGCTGATCCGCGCAGCACGGGACGAGCCGCGGAGCAGGAGACGCCTCTCACGCTCGCCCTCCGCTCCATGACGAGCCCGCTCCACTTAGGGTGACCTCACCACACCTTCGCCACGCCTTCGTCACGCCTTGCCAGGAGCCAGACCTCGATGACCGTCCCCAGCACCGACTCCCTCGCCCAGCCCCTCGACGGTACCGCGGCGAGCCCCGCCGAGCCGTCCCGGGCGAAGCGCTCGCCGATAGGTGCTCTCTTCGCCGTCGTCGCCTTCATCGAGGCGTTCACCTGGGCCGGCCTGCTCGTGGGGATGTTCCTGAAGTACGTCACCGGCACCACCGAGATGGGGGTGTGGCTGTTCGGTCGGCTCCACGGCGGGGCGTTCATGCTCTACCTGGTGATGACGATCGTGGCCGCGCTCTCGCTGCGCTGGAAGTGGTGGGTCGCGCTGCTGGCCCTGCTCGCCGCGATCCCGCCGCTGGTCACCGTGCCGCTCGAGATCTGGCTGAGCCGCACCGGGCGGCTGAACCGGCGCTGACGCACCGGGCGGCTGAACCGGCGCTGAGCACGGGCCGGCTCTCCCGGCACATCTCCCGGTGGTGCGGGCCTCGTCAGGCGTTGTGGACCAGCGGCCCCTCGGGGTCCCGCCAGCCCTCGAGCACCTCGAGCATCCGCACCAGGCGCACCGTGGCCTGGACGTCGTGCACCCGCAGGAGGCGGGCACCGCGCTGGACGGCCCAGGCCGCGGCCGCGAGCGAGCCCTCGAGGCGCTCCTGCTTGGGCAGGTCCAGCGACTCGCCCACGAAGTCCTTGCGCGACAGCGCCGCCAGCAGCGGCAGGCCGAAGGCGGTGTACTCGTCGAGGCCGCGCAGCATCTCGAGGGTCTGCACGGTGCTCTTGTTCAGATCCGGCCCCGGGTCCAGCACGATCCGCTCCTGCGGGATCCCCGCCGTGAGGGCCCGCTCGAGACGCTCACCGAGGAAGCCCCGCACCTCGGCCACCACATCGTCGTACTGCGGGTGGGGGAGGGGGCGGCGGGGCTGCGCGGCCGAATGGGTGATCACCAGCGAGGCCCCGGCCTCGGCCACGGCCCGTGCCATCCGGGGATCCGAGAGCCCGGTGGTGTCGTTGATCAGATCCGCGCCCGCCTCGATCGCGGCGTCCGCCACCGAGGCGTGGAAGGTGTCGACCGACAGCAGCACGTGCGCGGGCAGCTCCCGGCGCAGCGCGGCGATCACCGGGACCACCCGCTCGCTCTCCTCGGCCGCGGGCAGCGGGTCGCCGGGGGCGAACTTCACCCCGCCCACGTCGATCAGGTCGGCGCCATCGCGGCCCGCCTCGAGGCCCGCGGCGACCGCCGCCTCCAGGCCCCAGGTGCGGCCCTCGTCGAAGAAGGAGTCACGGGTGCGGTTCACGATCGCCATCACCAGCACCCGGCGCGAGGTGTCCGGCAGCGGCCGGGGCGCGCGCGAGAGCGCACGGGAGGCACCCGCCGAACCGTCCAGCATCGCCCCGGACGTGCGGGCTACAGTGGATTCCGACCCGGGGGAGCGGCCTGCCGAGCCCCCGTCGTACGCGTTGTTCATGGTCCGTTCCTCCGCGGTTCAGGCCGGGTCAGCCCGTCTTTGAGGGGTGCCCGACCTGCACTACGTTATGAGCGGACACGGACGTGCACAATCCGGCTGCGCTGCACCTTGCACGCCGGTCCCTCGACCTGATGCTCGACCTGATGGAGGACTCACGAGATGAAGATCGTCGTCGCCGGCGGAGACGGATTCTGCGGCTGGCCCACTGCCCTGTACCTCTCGCAGAAGGGGCATGAGGTCACCATCGTCGACAACCTGGTGCGCCGCGACATCGACGACGAGCTCGGCTCGAACTCGGTCACCCCGATCCTCCCCCTCGAGGAGCGCGTGAAGGTGTGGAAGGAGGTCTCCGGCAAGGACATCGCCGTCGAGATCGCCGACCTCACCGACTACGAGGCCGTCTCCAAGGTCTTCCAGGAGACGCAGCCCGAGGCGTTCGTGCACTTCGCCGAGCACCGCTCCGCGCCCTACTCGATGATCGACCGCGAGCACGCGATCGAGAACCATCGCAACAACATCGAGGGCACCCTGAACGTGCTGTGGGCGATCAAGGACTTCACCCCCGACTGCCACCTCGTCAAGCTCGGCACCATGGGCGAGTACGGCCAGCCGAACATCGACATCGAGGAGGGCTGGATCGAGATCGAGCACAAGGGCCGCAAGGACCGCCTGCCCTACCCCAAGCA
>JAAZLF010000701.1 GCA_012799425.1 Actinomycetales bacterium
CGCCGGAGCCGGAGCCGGAGCCGGAGCCGGAGACGGCGTCGGTGGGTGCGTCGGTGCTGCGGTCATCCCGCTCGCTGCGGGAGGCCGCGCCGCGTCCGCGACCCTCACCGCCGCGCTCGCGTCCGCGGCCGCCACGGCCGCCCGAACGACCGTCCTCGCGGGCCCGACCGCTCTCGCGGCCGCCGCGCGGGCTGCGTGCGGAGGCGTCGGGGCCGCCCAGGTCCTCGAGCTCCTCGGCCTCCAGCCCCTCACGGGTGCGCGCGCTCCTGGGGAGAGTGCCCTTGGCCTCGGTGGGGATGTCGAGGTCGGTGAAGAGGTGATCGGAGGTCGAGTACGTCTCCTCGGCCTCGGTGGACTCCAGCCCCAGCTGACGGGCGATGAGCGCCCAGCGAGCCAGGTCCTCCCAGTCCACGAACGTGATCGCGGTGCCCTTCTTGCCCGCGCGGCCGGTGCGGCCGGTGCGGTGGAGGTAGGTCTTGTCGTCATCCGGGCAGTTCCAGTTCACGACATGCGTGACGTCGGTGACGTCGATGCCGCGTGCGGCGACGTCGGTGGCGACCAGCACGTCGATCTTGCCGTTGCGGAAAGCGCGCAGCGCCTGCTCACGAGCGCCCTGGCCCAGATCGCCGTGCAGCGGCGCCGCCGCGAAGCCGCGATCGGCGAGATCGCCGGCGACCCGGTCGGCCTGACGCTTGGTGCGCATGAAGATGATCGACAGACCACGGCCGCGGGCCTGCAGGATGCGGGCCATCACCTCGATCTTGTCGAGCTGGTGCGCACGGTAGACGACCTGCTTGATGTCGGCCTTGGTGCGGGCCTCGTCGCCGGGGTCATGGGCGCGGATGTGCGTGGGCTGCTTCATGAAGCGGCGGGCCAGCGCCATGATCGGGCCGGGCATCGTCGCCGAGAACAGCATCGTCTGCCGGTCCTCCGGCACGGCCTGGAGCAGCTTCTCGATGTCCTCGAGGAATCCGAGGTCGAGCATCTCGTCGGCCTCGTCCAGCACCGCGGTGCGCACCTGGGACAGGTCCAGGTACTTCTGGCGCATCAGGTCGATCAGGCGGCCCGGGGTGCCCACCACCACGTCCACGCCCTTGTCGAGCGCCTCGATCTGGGGTTCGTAGGCACGGCCGCCGTAGACGGTGAGGATCCGGATCGGGCGCTTCGCCGATGCGGTCTCCAGATCCTTGGCGACCTGCACCGCGAGCTCGCGGGTGGGCAGCACCACGAGGGCCTGCGGCTTCCCGATCTCGCGGTTCTTCGGGTTCGGCTCACCCGGTGCGACGGAGTTCTGCAGCAGCGGGATGCCGAAGCCGAGGGTCTTGCCGGTGCCGGTCTTGGCCTGCCCGATGATGTCGCGACCGCGCAGGGCGACCGGCAGCGTCAGCGCCTGGATCGGGAAGGGCGTGGTGATGCCCTTCGCGGCGAGCGCCTCGACGATGTCCGTGCGGACGTCGAAATCGGCGAAGGTCTTCTCCGGCTCGGGGTGCGCGGAGGTGCCGGAGCTCTGCTCGACGGCGGGGGAGGCCGACACGGCCTCATCGGTGTGCGGGATTGTTTCAGGCACCGTTCAACTCTCTGATCATGGATAAGCACGGCCATGGTAGCCCCCATGGCTGTGGCGGACCCTCGATCGGACGGGAGGAGGTGCTCACCCCTCACCGCCGTCGCTGGTCGCAGGCAGCGGGCTGGCCGGGTCCGTGGGAGTGACGCGATCCTCGTCGGGCAGGCCCTCGCCCGGCTCGACCTCCTGTTCCGGAGGTACGGTGCCCTCGGGAGTCTCGGCCCCTTCGGGAACTTCGAGCTCCGGGACCTCCTGGGGCATCTGGGAGCGCTGGATGGACACGGAGACCAGTCCCAGACCCCCCATGACGATGTCGTCATAGGCGACCAGCCGGCGGGTGTCCTGGTCGAAGTACAGCATCCGGGCGGTCAGCTCGAGCGGGTCATCGCCCTGGAGGACGGGGGAGACCCCGCCCGAGGCGAGTGCACCGCCGGTGGAGCCCACGGTCAGCCAGTCGGTGCCGGAGCCCTCCCGATCGAGCTCGACGTTGGAGGTGTGCATGTGCCCGGACAGCACCATCGGCGTCCTGCCCAGCAGGCCCTCCGGCTTGGTGGGGTCGTGGAACAGGGCGAGGTCGACGGGGGCCTCGGGGTTCTCCTGGTCGTACGCCTCGATGGTGTCGCCGAGCTGGAAGGCGCTGGCGATCACGGCCTCGTCGCCCTCGCGCCAGCCGCCCGCGTCGGAGTCATCGTCCGCTGCGAAGCGCGGGTCGCCGATGCCGGCGATGCGCAGCCCGGCGACCTCCGCCACTTCGTTGTCGAGCACGGTCGCATTGGGCTGGGCGTCGATCGTCGCCGCAGCCGCAGCGCCGTCGTGGTTGCCGCTGATGTAGACATAGGGGACGTCGAGGCCGCCGATGGTGTGCAGCAGCTCGTTCTCGAGCGGCGTGCCCCAGGAGACGATGTCGCCGGTGTCGATGACGACGTCGATCGCGAACTGAGAGTGCAGCTGGTCGATGACGTCGTAGGCCTGCGGGTTGTCGTGGATGTCCGAGACGTGCAGGACTGTGATCAGGTTCTCCTGGTCCAGTCCCACCGGCAGCGAGTCCGCGGCGATGTAGAGGGCCGAGACCTGGCCCACGAACTCGGCCAGGGTGTCGCGGTAGCTCTGGTAGTCGATGACCGTGCCGTGGCCGAGATCGGCGATGTACGCAGCCTGCGAGAGCAGTCCTTCGAATTTCGGCTGGTTCAGCGAGTCCGGGGAGAAGGTCACCGAGGTCGCGCCCACGGAGGCGCCGACCACGGCGACGGCGCCGCCGCCGGCGACCAACGCGCGGCGCACGCGGCGGAAGGTCAGGCCCACGGCGAGCCCGGCACCGACGGCGGCGAACAGGGCGTTCAGAGCGGCGTTCCGGGCGGCCGCGGAGGTGATCGCCTCGGGCGCGGTCTGCTGGAGCTCGGCGAGCCCCGAGTCCGCGTAGAACAGCGCCTCGGCCTTCTCGACGTCGACCCCCTTGACCCTGGCCTCGATGCGCACGGGTGCGGTGTGCGAGTCGAACGCCACCTCGCCCACGGGCGGCAGCAGGAGCACGGTCTCCGAGGAGAGAGAAGGGCGCAGATGCACGCTCGCGGTCAGCGGGCCGACGTCGACCCTGGTGGCGGGGACCAGCAGCAGGCCCACGATCGCGCCCAGCACCGCCACCACCGCCGTGGTGGTGATGTGCAGCATGCGGGCACGCCGGCGACGCATCGCCCTGCGTCGCACCGGCGCGGCGTCAGTCGTCTCCGGTTCCGCGCCGGATGCGGCGTCGCTGCCGGGCCCGGTCGAGTGGTGCTCGACGGGCTCGGTCGGGGTGGCGGGCTCGTCCTCGCCAGGGGTCATGCGGACTCAGCCGAGGAAGCCGACGCGGCGGGGCTCCTCGGTGGAGACCTCGGCGTAGGCGACCTTCGCGCCCGGGATCAGCACGGTGCGGCCCTTGTCGTCCACGAAGGTGACCGGGGCGCCCTCGGCGACGGCATTGCTGAGCCGCTCGAGCAGGACGTCGGGCTTCTCCTCGGACTCGATCACGATCTCGCGAGGGGAGTGCTGGATGCCGATACGGATCTCCATGACCTGTCCTTCC
>JAAZLF010000702.1 GCA_012799425.1 Actinomycetales bacterium
CGCCTGCCGCCGTGCTCGTGGGGGCCGCCCTGGGCGTGGGCGGGCAGGTCGTGGGAGTGGCTGTGCTCGTGGGAGTGGCTGTGCGTGTGCCCGCGCGGCGGCAGCAGCTCTCCGGCGACCGTGGGCCAGCCCAGCGCCAGGCGCGCCACGGCCGGGACCGGCACGGGGATGTCGCCGTGCGCGGCGCGGATCCGCCCGGAGCCCACGGCGAGCACGCTCCCGGTGCCCTCTGCGATGCCCAGCTGCCGCCAGGCCTCGCAGGCACCGATCACGTCGGCCAGGGAGTCCAGCGCGCCCACCTCGTGGAAGTGGACCTCGTCGGCCGGGACCCCGTGGGTCGCGCCCTCCGCCTCGGCGAGCCGGCCGAACACGGCCAGGGCCAGCTCGAGGGTCCGTGCGGGAACGGCTTCGCGACCGCGGGCCTCCTCGAGCAATTCTCGGATCGAGGCCCATGTGCGGTGGGGAGGATCCTCGACCAGCACCTCCACGTCGATCTTCACCGCCCGCTGCCCGCCGCGGTCCACCGAGGAGCGCAGGAAGCGCACCGAGCCCGGGATCAGGGCCTCCACCACCGCCTGGACCTGCGAGAGGTCGGCTCCGGCGTCGACCAGGGCGGCCAGCAGCATGTCGCCGGCGATCCCGGCGGTCGCATCGATGTAGGCCAGGCGGGCGGGGGCGGGGGAGGAAGGAACGGGCATGCCCCCGATCGTAGGCCGCGGTGCTGCGGGCAGGACCGCGGTGGGCGGCTGTTGCCAGCGCCGTCGGGCATCATTCCCTCATGACCCTCGACCGCCCCGTCGCCCGCTTCGACGACCTCCCGGGCGGGCGCAGCCTCCAGTTCGACCGCGCGGAGCGGGTGATCACCGCGGAGAGCCCCGAGCAGGTGCGGTCAGCGCTCGCCGAGGTCGAGGAGGCCGTCGCCGGCGGCGCCTGGGCGTTCGGGATGATCGCGTACGAGGCTGCGCCGGGGCTGGATCCCGACGCCGTGACCCGCACGCCGCAGGAGGGCCTGCCGCTGGTGTGGTTCGGGATCTCCGGGCCGCCTGACGAACAGCCCCTGCCGCTGACCACCGGGGAGGGGTATGAGCTCGGGGAGTGGGTGCCGGACTGGTCGGCGACGGACCACGCCCAGCGCGTGGAAACGGTGCGGGAGGCGATCGCCGCAGGCGACACCTACCAGTGCAACCTCACCACCCGGCTGCGCACGAGCTTCCGCGGGGACGCCTTCGGACTGTACGGCGCGCTCGCCCACCGTCAGCGTGGAGGGCACCATGCCTTCCTGGACCTGGGCCGGCACACCGTGGTCAGTGCGAGCCCCGAATCCTTCCTCACCTGGGAGGACGGGCTGCTGCGCACCGCCCCGATGAAGGGCACCGCAGGCCGGGGGAGCGATGCCCGGCAGGACCGCGCCTCCCGGGAGGCGCTGCGGCGCAGCGAGAAGGACCGCGCCGAGAACGTGATGATCGTGGACCTGCTGCGCAACGACCTCGCCCGCGTGTGCGAAGCAGGAAGCGTGCAGGTCACCGAGCTGCTGCGCGTCGAGCAGTACCCCACCGTATGGCAGCTGACCTCCCGCCTCCAGGGACGCCCGCGGCCCGAGGCCGGGCTGGTCGACGTGCTCGAGGCGCTGTTCCCCTGCGGCTCGATCACCGGAGCGCCGAAGCTGTCCACCATGGAGCTGATCACCGAGCTCGAGGACTCCCCGCGCGGGGCGTACTGCGGCGCGATCGGGTACCTCGCTCCGGGGGAGCCGTTCCGGGCACGCTTCAGCGTCGCGATCCGCACCGTGGTGATCGACAACGCCGACGACTCCGCGGTCTACGGCGCCGGAGGCGGGATCACCTGGGGCTCCGCCCCGGCGGCGGAGTACGCGGAGCTGCTGGTCAAGGCCGCGGTGCTGCCGGCGGGGGAGCAGGAGCCCTTCGCCCTGCTGGAGACCTTCGCCGTCCATGACGGCGAGGCCCAGCACCTCGAGGAGCATCTGCGCAGGATGAGCGACTCGGCCGCCGCCTTCGGGATCCCTGTCGACGCCGCTGCTCTCGAGGCGAGGGCGCGGGCCGCCGAGCAGGGCGCGGGACCGGGCTCCGTGCTGCTGCGCCTCGCACTGCGAGAAGACGGATCGCTCGAGGCGACCTCGCGGCCCCTCGCGGCCGCGCCCGGGCCGGTGCGGCTCGCTCTCGACACCGTCCGCACCGACCTCCCCGAGGGACTGAGCCGGCACAAGACCACCGTGCGCGGGCACTTCGACGCGGCGCGGCAGCGCCACCCGGGAGCCGATGACGTGGTGCTGCTGGGGGCGCACGGCCGGGTCGTCGAGACGACCATCGCGACCTTCGCCGCCCGGATCAGCGGCATCTGGTGCACCCCACCGCTCGACGAGGGCTGCCTCGACGGGGTGGGCAGGCGCCGCGCGCTCGACAGCGGGGAGCTGGTCGAGCGCGTGCTGAGCGTCGAGCAGGTGCGCAGCGCCGACGAGCTCGCGGTGCTCAGCTCCGCCCGGGGATGGCGGTCGGCGGTGCTCACAGAGGACTGAGAGGGATCGGTCCATGGGGAGAACTCCCCATTCCTCCCCTCAGCGGACCGGCATACGCTCCTGACCAGGGACGCATCTCAGCGCCTGCAGCCGTACAGCGACGGAGGGGCAGAGCATGACAGCCGACGGCACGACGGCGGAGCAGCGACCGCGGATCACCGCCCTGCCCGGCGACTCCCGACTGGTGCGGATCTCCGAGCCGTCCTGGCAGTGGGTGCACGCCGTCGCCCTGGACGCGCAGCCCCCCGAGGAGCTCACCGAGGAGCAGATCCTCGAGCTCGAGCGGGTGGGGCTCCTGGTCGAGGCGAACGACGAGGAGGGCGGTCTGGTGCTCGACCGCAACTGGCTGCAGCTGCTGCGCTCCGCGCTGAGCTCCCCCGTCGGCATCGAGCTGGTGTGCGTCGACGGCGACCGCGCCTGGACCACCCCCCTGGGCATCGCCGGCCGCGCCATCGCCGTCATCGACCAGGCCCACGAGGTCATGAACGACGCCGGCACCATGCGACTGGGCCGCCGCGCGGACGCCGTGCTCCTGGGCCTCGGCACGATCGAGCACCTCAGCGCAGTCTTCGAGACGCTGCTGCCGCAGCGCCCCGCCTTCACCGGCACCGACCCCGCCCCCGCCCCGGACCAGCTGGCCGACGCCCCGGCGCTCGCCGAGGTGCAGATGCTCGTGACCGCCGCGCCCACCCCGGAGGAGACCGTCGTCAGCGGCGGCTCCTGGTACGCCTACGGCCCGGAGGGCGAGCAGCTCGCCGTGCTGATGCCCGGCGAGGACGGCGTCGAGGTGCGACAGCTCGAGCCCGGCTCCCTCACCTCCGCGATGCGCACCAAGGTCATCGCCGCGATCAACCACGTCACCGCAGTCAGCACGGGGAGCGCCGCCTGATGTTCCACGGCATGGACACCGCACAGGTCCTGGACGAGTCCGAGGCGCTCGAGCGGGCCGCCCGCCGCCTCGAGGGCGTCATGGACGGGCTGCACACGAGCGTGCACGCGGTGGAATGGGTGGGCCCCGACGCCGACGCCTTCCGCGAGCAGTGGGGCGCCGTGCGGCGCCAGGGCGAGGGGATCGTGGTGCCGGAACTGGGCGACCGCTCCCGCGAGCTGCAGCACCACGTGGAGGAGCAGGAGCAGGCCTCCTCCGTCGAGGGCGAGGGCTGGTTCGACCAGGCGCTGGACTGGCTGCGGGATGCCGGCGGGGACCTCGTCGACGGCATCCGGGACGGGATCGGCTGGGCCGGCGACCGCCTCTCGAACGGGATGGAGTGGCTGGGGGACCGGTTCCAGGACGGCCGGGACGCCATCGGCACCGCGATCGCGGCGATCCGCGACGTCGAATGGCCGAGCCTGAGCGAGATGCTGGTCGGCGACCTGACCCTCAAGGCCTTCCTGCTCGGTGAGGGCCTCGGGGCGCTGACCGGCCAGGACCTGAAGTGGGCTGTCGACGGCACCGGCTACGCCGATGCTCCCGTCCCCGTCACGCCGGGGGAGTCCGGCCTGGTGCCGCCCGGCGACCTGTCCCAGATCATCGCGAACACCAACCAGACCTACGGCGACAAGGAGACCGGCGAGGTCTCGATGACCGTGGTCGGCAACCCTCCCACCGGCGTGATCGTGAACATCCCCGGCACCGAGAAGTGGGGGCCGGGCGCCGGCGACAACCCGATGGACCTCACCGGGAACGCCTGGCAGGCAGGCCCGAACGGCTGGTCCGCCGGCTCCGAGGCGACCGCGGACGCGATCTCGCAGCTGTACGAACAGCACGGCATCCCGCCGGGCACCCCGCTCATGCTCAACGGCCACTCACAGGGCGGCATGATCGCCTCGAGCCTCGCCGCGAACGAGGACTTCGCCTCCCAGTTCAACGTCACCAACGTGATGACCTACGGCGCCCCGGTGGACAACTACGACGTCCCCGCCGACGTGAACCAGCTGAACATCCAGCACCGTCTGGACGTGGTGCCGAGGATCGATCTGGGCGGCCACGGACTGGGACCGGGCGGGGGCGGGGGCGATCACGCCACCACGATCACTCTGCAGAGCCCGAGCCTGCTGAACCCGGTCACCAACCACAGCAGCGCCGAGTATCAGGAGTCGGTCCAGACCCAGCTGCAGGACCCGGGATCGGCCCTGTCGCAGCACTCGCAGGATCTGAGCTTCGCACCCTTCTTCGAGGGCGATGCGGGGAGCGTCCAGCACTATGTCTCCGGCGTGCACCGCGACAACTGACCCGTGCGGGACAATGGGCCGATGACAGGCACGGACATCGGCCGCAGAGGAGCGCTCGTGGGGATCATCGCCAGCCTGCTCGCCGCCTGCGGCGTGGGCGGCCGCAGCGACGTCGGCGCCGTCCAGGACGCCCTGCGCGCCGCAGTAGAGGCGTTGCCCGAGCACCTCGAGGGCCTGGTCCAGTACCAGGACAGCCCCAACGCCGGGACCACCATCAGCGGCGTGCTGACGCTCGCGGGCGACGACCGCGAGCAGATCGAGCAGTCCCTGCTGGCAGTGCTGGAGACCGCGGTGCGCACCTACCGCGCGCAGCCGGGCGTGCGCACCGCCTTCGTGCGGCTCGAGGCCCATCCCGAGGGGGATCGCGCCACCCGCGTGGTCTCCGCTGACGTGGTCGAGCCGTCCTCCGGCGCGAACACCACCACCGACGACCTGGCCGCGCACTTCGGCCTGTGAACCGCGGTGCCGCCGACGACAGGAGAGCCATGACCACCCCACTCGATCCGACCCGGGCCGTGCACACCTGGTCGCTGTTCCGCACCATGGGACGCTACGTCGCGCCGGGATCGGCGCCGTCGGGCGCTCTCGCCGAGAACCCCACCAGCGAGGGACTGGACCTGCTCGAGCTGCCCGCACAGCTCGCCGCCCACGGCGTCGCCAGTGCCCAGCTGTGCCACTTCTACCTCCCGCGCACCGACCCCGCCTACCTCGCCGAGCTGCGTGACGCCTTCGCGACCGCGCAGGTGGACCTCGAGTGCTTCCTCGTCGACGACGGGGACGTGACCCACCCCGAGCACGGCGCCCAGCAGCAGCGCTGGCTGTCCGGCTGGATCGAGATCGCCGAGCAGCTCGGTGCGCCCCGGGTGCGGGTGCCCGCCGGCGATCAGCCGCCGACGCCGCAGACCCTCGCCCTCAGCGCGGAGCGGCTGCGCGGCCTCGCCACGGCACACCCCGGCATCCGGGTGCTCACCGAGAACTGGAGAGCCCTGCTGAGCGACGCCGAGACCACCCGGGAGCTGCTCGAGCGCCTCGAAGGCGAGGTCGGGCTGCTCATCGACACCGGCAACTGGGACGGGGCGAACAAGTACGAGCAGATCGCCGCGGTCGCCGGCGTCGCCGAATGCTCGCAGGTGAAGGCCCGCGAATCCTCACCCGGCGTGCTCGATGCCGAGGACCTCACCCGCAGCCTCGCCGCACTGCAGGAGGCCGGCTACCGCGGCCGGCTCTCGCTCGTCTACGCCGGCAGCGACGACGACGAGTGGGGGCGTCTGGACGAGCTGTACGAGATCGTCCGCAGCGCCCTCTGAAGGAGAGGCACTGCGCCGCGCGAGCATCGGGCAGACGCCCGACCGCTGAGACCTTCGCAGCTCAGGCCGCGATATCGACCTTGCCCACCCAGGAGATCGGGGAGACCCGGCCCTCCTCGAGCTGGTACTGGCAGCCCACGATCGCGAGGTCGCCCACGGCAACCGCGTCGGAGATGACCTTCGACTGCCGCATCAGGGCGTTGATGGTCTCGTCGAGATGGCGGCGACCCACCGCGTCCACATCGATCAGGGCCGGATCCACGTAGGGGCTGGCCTGCTGGGAGGCGAACCACTCCTGCTGGACGGCGGGCTGGATCGACTCGAGCTCCTTGCGGATCGCGGGAGTGACCTCGGAGGGGGACGCTGTGGACTGGTCGATCGCGGCCTTGACC
>JAAZLF010000703.1 GCA_012799425.1 Actinomycetales bacterium
CGCCGTGTCATCCGCGGCGCCGCCCTCCTCGGGCTGGTCCTTCATCAGGTGCAGCAGCCAGTTCGCCTGCGCCTTCTCCTTCGCGGCGGCGGACTTGCGCGAGGAGCCCATGCCGCCGGTGTGGATGAAGGCGTAGCGGCGGGGTGCCCCGCCGAGGCCGCCGTCGGGTCGGCCGTGGCAGACCACGATCACCTCCTTCCCCTCGCGCCACTTCTCGATCTCGATCGTGCCGCTGTCCCAGAGGGTCACCTCGCCGCCGCCGTACTCGTCCTCGGGGATGGACCCCTCGAAGGTGCCGTACTCCAGCGGATGATCCTCGGTCTGGACGGCGAGCCGGTTCACATCCGTCACCAGCGGCGGGCCCTTGGGCACGGCCCAGGAGACCAGCACCCCGGAGTGCTGGAGGCGGAAGTCCCAATGCAGGCGAGAGGCGTGATGCTCCTGGATCACGAACATCGGGGCCTCCGCCTCGAGAGCATCCTGCGCGTCCTGGGAGGCGTCGTCCCCGGAGTGCGCCGCCGGGACCGGCTCAGGGGTCTTCTCGGGATCGCGCTTGGAGCGGTAGACCTCGAGCCGATCCCGTGCTGTCGCGGTCGGGGAACCGCCCGCGCCCGCCGCGAGCCCGAGCGGGGCGATCGGGTCCTGGCGGTCCTCGGCCCGCTCGAGGACCTCGTCCATCCCGAGGTGACGCAGCTGCGGATCCTCGATCTCCTCCCAGGTGCGGGGTGCGGCGACGGTGGGCTCGAGGCGCCCGCGCAGCGAATAGGGGCAGACCGTGGTCTTGTGGCCGTTGTTCTGCGACCAGTCCACGAGCACCTTCCCGCGGCGCAGCGACTTCTTCATCGAGCTGACGACATGGTCGGGGTGGTCCTCCTCGAGGGCGCGCGCGAGCTGGTGGGCGACCTCCGCGATCTCGTCGGCCGTGCTGTCACCCTCGAGCGGCGCGTAGAGGTGGATGCCTTTGGAGCCGGAGGTCACCGGGTAGGTCTCCAGCCCCATGTCGGTGAGGATCTCGCGGCACCACCCGGCCACGCGGGCGCAGTCGGTCAGGTCCGCGCCCTCCCCGGGATCCAGGTCCAGCACCATCCGGTCGGGAGGGGCGGGCCGGTCCTCCTCGTCGAATCGCCACTGCGGTGTGTGGATCTCGAGGGCGGCGAGCTGGGCGAGCCAGGCCAGCACGGCGGTCTCGTCGATCAGGGGGTAGGTGGAGGTGCCATCGCTGTGCTCGATGTCCGCGCGGGGGACCCAGTCCGGGGCGTGGTCCTCGAGATCCTTGCGGAAGAAGACCTTGCCGGGCTTCTCGGCGGTGCCGACGCCGTCCACCCAGCGCTTGCGCGTGGCCGGGCGCCGGGTCGCCTGCGGGACCATCAGCGGGGCGATGCGGCGGTAGTAGTCGATCACCTCGCCCTTGGTGGTGCCCGTTGCGGGATAGAGGACCTTGTCGAGGTTGGACAGCTTCAGCCGGTGCCCGTCCACGTCGACGATCTGCTCGCGGATAGCCATGGCCCCACTGTGCTCCTGATCGTGCACTCCGTCACGGGTTCTGCCGACCGATCGGCCCGGCCGGCTCGCGGCCCCCGTGGTGTGATGAGGTATGCGCGCGATATGGAGCGGTGAGATCACCTTCGGACTCGTGAACGTGCCGGTGAAGCTGTACGGGGCGACACGCTCGCACGACGTGTCCTTCCACCAGGTCCACGACGAGGACCACGGACGGATCCGATACCGACGCACCTGCGAGGTGTGCGGCCGGGAGATCGACTACGAGCACATCGACAAGGCCTACGCCGAGGGCGACAAGACCGTGGTCCTCACCGACGAGGAGCTCGATTCTCTGCCGGCGGAGGACAACGACGAGATCGACGTGGTGCAGTTCGTGCCCGACGAGCAGGTGGACCCGATCCTGCTGGGCACCTCGTACTTCCTCGAGCCCGTCGGCCGCTCCTCGAAGGCGTACGTGCTGCTGCGTCGCACTCTCGAGGACACCGAGCGCACGGCGATCGTGACGTTCACGCTGCGCACCAAGACTCGGCTGGGGGTGCTGCGCGTGCACGGCGATCTGCTGGCCCTGCAGACGCTGCGCTGGCCCAAGGATCTCAAGGAGGTCGACTTCGGCCCGAAGAAGTCGTCGATCAGCAGCAAGGAGCTGAAGATGTCCGCCTCGCTGGTCGAGCAGTTCAGCGGCGATTTCGAGCCCGAGCAGTTCACCGACGAGTACCAGGCGCAGCTGCGCGAGCTGCTCGAGGCCAAGCTCGAGGAGGGCGAGTCGGTGGACACCGAGGAGACCTTCGGCGAGAAGTCCGACGACGGCGAGGCTCAGGAGGGCGGCAAGGTGATCAGCCTGATGGACGCCCTCGAGCGCAGCGTCCGCTCGCGCCGCGAGGGCCAGGAGAAGGACTCGGGCACGAAGAAGACGAAGAAATCCGGGTCGAAGAGCTCAGGCACGAAGAGCTCGGGGACGAAGAGCTCGGGGACGAAGAAGAAGAAGAGCACGAAGAAGTCAGGTGCGAAGAAGTCGGGCACGAAGAAGTCGGGCACGAAGAAGTCCGCCTGAGCCCCCTCGGCAGCGACGCCGTCATAAGGTTTCCCCAGAGACTCCCTGAGAGGGTCGTCACAGACTGCGCCGCTCACCGTCCGAGGATCGAGGCACGATGTCCGACACCACAGACTCCACTGTCACCACCGACACCACAGCCACCGCTGTCGCCCCCCGCTTCCACTGGTTCCTGCCGCCGCGCGGGGACGCGATGTCCCCCGCCCCGGGGTCGAAGGAGAACGCGGCTCCGACGGACCCGTCAGAGCTGCTCGACTTCCAGACAGGGGTGGCGCTGGCGGCCGAGGAGGGAGGCTTCAGCGGAGTGCTGACCCCGGTGGGCATCGGATGCCCTGATCCGTGGGTGGTGTGCTCGGCGGTCGCAGCTCGCACCACCTCGCTCAGCTTCATCGTGGCACTGCGTCCCAGCCTGCAGTCCGCCACTCTCACCGCGCAGCAGGCGGACACCTTCCGCCGTCTGCACGGCGGCCGGGTGATCCTCAACATCGTCACCGGAGGAAATCCCGCCGAGCAGGCCGGGTACGGCGTGCACGTCCCCCATGACGAGCGCTACGAGATCACCGACGAGGCGCTGCGCGCGATCCGCCCCCTGCTGGCCGGGGACCAGGTCGATATCGAGGGCAGGCACCTGCACCTGGTGGGCGCGAAGCTCCCCGAGCCGACCACCCAGCCGGTGCCGATCTTCTTCGGCGGCGCCTCGGAGAAGGCCGTCGAGGTCGCGGCCTCGCAGGCGGACACCTACCTGCTGTGGGGCGAGCCGCTCGAGGACATCGCCGAGCGGATCGGCACGGTCCGCACCGCTGCGAGCGCGGCCGGGCGCGAGCTCGACTACGGGCTGCGCATCCATGTCATCTCGCGCGACACCTCCGAGGAGGCCTGGCAGGCGGCCGCGGAGATCCAGTCGTCCTTCGATGCGGAGTCGGTCGCCGCGGTGCAGAAGCACAAGGCGTCGATGGACTCCGTGGGCCAGGCACGGATGGGGGCGCTGCACGGCACCGAGCTCCCGCAGGATGTCCAGGACCTGGTGATCGCCCCGAATCTGTGGTCCGGGATCGGCCTGATGCGTGAAGGGGTCGGCACCGCGCTGGTGGGCTCGCACGACGAGGTCGCGGACCGTCTCGTGGAGTACGCCGATCTCGGCATCGGCGAGTTCATCCTCTCCAGCTACCCGCACGGCGA
>JAAZLF010000704.1 GCA_012799425.1 Actinomycetales bacterium
CGGCTACTCCGACGGCAACAAGGACGCCGGTGTCATCACCTCCCAGTGGGAGATCCACCAGGCCCAGCGCTCGCTGCGCGATGCCGCGGCCCGCCACGGGGTGACCCTGCTCCTGTTCCACGGCCGCGGAGGCTCCGTCGGTCGCGGCGGCGGCCCCACCTATGACGCGATCCTGGCCCAGCCGTACGGCGTGCTCGAGGGCGAGATCAAGTTCACCGAGCAGGGCGAGGTCATCTCCGACAAGTACATGCTGCCCTCGCTGGCCAAGGAGAACCTCGACCTGTCGCTCGCCGCGGTGCTCGAGGGCTCGGCCCTGCACACCGCGCCGCGCACTCCGGCGGAGACCCTCGACCGCTTCGGCGAGGTCATGCAGTCCGTCTCCGACGCCTCCTTCGCGGGGTACCGGAAGCTGATCGATGACCCGAACCTGCCGGAGTACTTCGTCTCCGCCACCCCGGTCGAGCAGCTGGGCGACCTGAACATCGGCTCGCGTCCCTCGAAGCGCACCACCTCCTCCAAGGGCCTGGACGGTCTGCGGGCGATCCCGTGGGTCTTCGGCTGGACGCAGTCGCGGCAGATCGTGCCCGGCTGGTTCGGCGCCGGCTCCGGGCTGAAGGCCGCCCGCGAGGCGGGGCTCGAGCCGGACCTGCACGAGATGTACCGCAACTGGCACTTCTTCCGCACCGTGATCAGCAACGTCGAGATGACGCTCGCGAAGACCGACATGCAGATCGCGGCGCATTACGTGCACTCGCTGGTGCCCGAGCGCCTGTGGTACCTGTTCGATCTCATCCGCGAGGAGTACGAGCTCGCGGTCGCCGAGATCGAGCGGCTCACCGGCGTGCTGGACCTGTTGGATAACCAGCCGATCCTCAAGCGCACCCTGGCAGTGCGCGACCGCTACCTGGATCCGATCTCCTACATGCAGGTCGCGATGCTGCAGCGTGCACGTGCCGCCACCGACCGCGGTGAGGAGCTCTCGCCCGAGCTCCAGCGCGCGCTGCTGACCACGATCAACGGCGTGGCGGCAGGACTGAAGAACACCGGCTGACCCGGCGGCCCGGTTCTGCGACGGGAGGACCGATGCGCGCGATCGCATCGGTCCTCCCGTCGCATTATCGTGCGGTGATGCCGGTGTGCCGTGCGCCGTGCTGTGGCCCCGTGCCTCGGCGCCGCGGCCGGTGCTGTCAGCGGGCGGTGCCGTCGATCGCGAACTCGTCGATGCGGTCCAGCTCCTCATCGGTGATCTCGAGATCATCGAGCGTGGCGATGTTCTGCTCCAGCTGCGAGACCGAGGATGCCCCCACCAGCACCGTGCTGACCTGTCGGTGACGCAGCGCCCAGGCCAGCGCCAGCTGGGCGAGGCTCTGGCCGCGGTCGTGGGCGATCTGTGAGAGCCCGCGCACCCGCTCCTGGTAGTCGGCGTCGTTGACCTGCCGTTCGCTGAGCGAGGGGGAGGAGCCGGCGGCACGGGAGCTCTGCGGCACCCCGGAGAGATAGCGGTTGGTGAGCAGCCCCTGCTGGAGCGGGGAGAACGCCGCGATCCCCACCCCGATCTCCTCGACCACATCCAGCAGCCCGTTCTCGATATGTCGGTTGAACATCGAGTAGGAGGGCTGGTGGATCAGCAGCGGGGTGCCGAGGTCTGCGAGCATCCGCGCCGCCTGCCGGGTCTTCTCGGGGGAGTAGTTGGAGATGCCCGCGTACAGGGCCCTGCCGCTGCGCACGGCATGGGCGAGGGCGCCCATCGTCTCCTCGAGCGGAGTCTCGGGATCCTCACGATGGTGGTAGAAGATGTCGACGTGGTCCAGGCCCATACGCTCCAGGGACTGGTCCAGCGAGTTCAGCAGGTACTTGCGTGAGCCGCCGTCACCGAACGGCCCGTCCCACATGCGGTACCCGGCCTTGGTGGAGATCACCAGCTCGTCGCGGTGCCGCCGGAAGTCCTGGGCCAGGATGCGGCCCACGTGGGTCTCGGCGCTGCCGGGCGGGGGACCGTAGTTGTTGGCCAGGTCGAGGTGGTTGACGCCGAGGTCGAAGGCACGACGCACGATGGTGCGCAGGGTCAGGGGGTCGCGGTCCTCGCCGAAGTTCTGCCAGCAGCCCAGCGAGATGGGCGGCAGCTGGATGCCCGATCTGCCCACGCGGCGGTATTCGGTGCGGTCGTAGCGGGCGGCGGAGGGGGTGTAGGCATCGTTGCTCATGCCCCTGAGCCTAGTGCGGTCCAGGCTCCGGGGCAGGGACGCCCGTGCTGGTCACGAGGGATGCAACCGGCGCTCCATGACGTCCATGCCCAGGCCCGCGACCTTGAGCCAGTCCACGTTCCCGGCGAAGGGGACGCTGTGGCCGGTGGGGGTGAAGCCGTGACGCTGATACCAGGCGTGCAGCTCGGGCCGCGACTGGAGCACCTGGATGCTCAGCACGTCCACGCCGGCGGCGCGCTGTCGCTCCGCCTGCGCCTCCAGCAGACGCCCGCCCAGCCCGCGCGACTGGGCGGAGGGGTGCACCGCGAACAGGCCCAGCTCGGCTCGGGTGATGCCGGCGTCGTCGGCGCTCTCACGCCGTGTGTAGCAGCAGCCCAGCAGCTCCCCGTCGATCTCCGCGACCTGCAGCGTCACCGCAGGATCGGCGATCATCGCATGGACCTCGGCGGCATCGGTGCGGTGGCCGTCCACCAGATGCGCCTCGGTGGTCCACCCGCCCTCGCCGCGATACGCGACCTGGACCAGGTCCACGAGCGTGTTCACGTCGCCCTCGCGCGCATCTCGCAGGACCGGTGCGGTCAGATGCTTCGATTCCGTGTGATGCGCGGTCATGAGGAGATCCTTCCGGTGCGCTGGAGGTCGATGAGCAGGCTGTGCCCGTCGGGTGCGGTGAGAGTCAGAGGGGAGCCGTTCGCGGGGGCGGAGCTCTGCAGGGGGCGGCGCGAACCGTGAGCGAGCAGCTGCTCGGGCTCGGTGAGCCGGCGGATCAGGATCGCCTCGATCCGCTCGGGATGGCGGGCGGCGAACTCCGCGTAGATCGAGGGGTCGTGCTGGCCGTCGTCGCCGACGAGGATCCAGCGCATGGTGGGGAACTCGGCGGCGAGCTGGGCGAGGGCGCGGTGCTTGTGCTCGGGGCCCGAGCGGAAGAATCCGGTGTTGGTGGGGCCCCAGTCGGTGAGCAGCAGCGGACCGTCGGGATAGCCGTTGCGGTACAGGAAGCGCTTGAGCACCGGGAACACGTTCCAGGCCCCGGTGGAGAGGTAGACCACGGGCATCGCGGGATGCTCGCGCGCGAGGCGCTGGTAGAGCATCGGCATGCCCGGCACCACCTGTCGCGAGGACTGGTGGACCACGAAGGCGTTCCAGAAGGCGAGCAGCGGGCGCGGCAGCCAGGTGACCATCACGGTGTCGTCGATGTCGCTGATCAGCCCCACCTCGGCCTCGGGCGGGACCACGGTGATGTCCGCGGTGACCTCGTTGCCGGGCACGGTCCACAGCACCGCCTGGTGGTGGCCGGGCGGCAGGGAGACCTCGAGGTGGGCGTCGACGATGCCGGAGCGGTCGGCGCGCACGGTGAACTCGTGGTCGCCGAGGAGGAC
>JAAZLF010000705.1 GCA_012799425.1 Actinomycetales bacterium
CTGGGAGCGGGCGGCATCGTGCACGGCGCGCAGCACTGTCGCCTCGTCCATCCCCAGCCAGCCGGAGAGGCGGCGGGCGTACTCGGGGCGCATCGCCCGGTCGCGGATCCGGGCGACCACCGGCGCTGCCATCCGCAGCGCGGTGACCTGCCCCTCGACGGTGTCGAGATCCACCTGCGAGATCGCGGTGCGGATCGCGAACTCGAACAGCGGACGGCGCGTCTCGATGAGGTCGCGCACCGCCTGGTCACCCTGCGCGATCCGCAGCTCGCAGGGATCCATGCCGCTGGCCTCGACGGCCACATAGGTCTGGGCGACGAAGCGCTGATCCTCCTCGAAGGCGCGCAGCGCCGCCTTCTGCCCGGCGGCGTCGCCGTCGAAGGTGAACACCACCTCGCCGGCCAGGCCCCGGCCGTCGGTGTTCAGCCGCAGCCCGGCCGAGGGATTGGAGTCCCCCATCACACGGCGCACGATCTTCACGTGCTCCGCCCCGAAGGCCGTCCCGCAGGAGGCGACGGCGGTGGTGACGCCGGCCAGATGGGCGGCCATCACGTCGGTGTATCCCTCGACCACGACCACCCGGTGCTGGGAGGAGATCGCCTTGCGGGCGATGTCCAGCCCGTAGAGCACGCTGGACTTGTGGTAGATCGCGGTCTCGGGGGTGTTGAGGTACTTCGGGCCTTTGTCGGATTCGAGCAGCCGCCGCGCGCCGAAGCCGATGGTGTTGCCGGTGATGTCGCGGATCGGCCAGACGAGCCGCCCGCGGAAGCGGTCGTACACCCCGCGCTGCCCCTGGGAGACGAGCCCGCTCGCGGTGAGCTCGGCCTCGGTGAACCCGCGGGAGCGCAGCACACCGGTCAGCGAGTCCCAGCCCTCGGGGGCGAAGCCCACCCCGAAGTGGTCTGCGGCGTCCTGGTCGAAGCCGCGTTCGGTGAGGAAGCGTCGGCCCACCTCCGCGGCGGGGCCCCGCAGCTGCTCGCGGAAGTACTCCTCGGCGATCGCATGGGCGTCGATCAGGCGCCTGCGGGTGCCGAAGTCGGGGCGGTCGCCCTTGCCACCGGCGGAGTCCTCGTAGTGCAGCTGGACGCCGTAGCGCCCGGCGAGCATCTCGACCGCCTCGACGAAGCTGAGGTGGCTGACCTTCTGCACGAAGGAGATGACGTCCCCACCCTCCCCGCAGCCGAAGCAGTGCCAGTGGCCCAGCTGCGGGCGGATGTTGAACGACGGGGTCTTCTCGTCGTGGAAGGGGCACAGCCCCTTCATCGAGCCGATCCCGGCCGAGCGCAGGGTGACGTGCTCGGAGACCACCTCGTCGAGCCTCGAGCGCTCGCGCACGAGGTCGACGTCGGAGCGGCGGATCAGACCCTGGGCCACCGGCTCAGAGCTCCGATCCGAGGCCGGGCAGAGGCGTGTCCGCGGCGGTGACGTGGGTGATGTCGCGGTCGAACAGTTCCGCGTGCAGCCGCCGTGCGGTGACGTCGGTGTACGAGGCGATCTGATCGACCACCACCCGTCGGCGCGCGTCGTCGTCGGCCGCGGTCTGCCAGAGCTCGGCGAACAGCGGGCTGAGGTAGTGGGTGCCGGTGTGCCACAGCCTCGAGTAGAGATCCCGGATGATCTCCTCCTGGGCCTCGTAGACGGGCTGCTGCGAGGCGGAGGACATCACGTAGGCGGCGGCCAGCCCCTTCAGCACGGCGATCTCGAGATGGGTCTGCTCGGGCACGACGACCTCCCCGCCGTACCGGGTCATGGCGTCCTGCCCGTGGGTGGCGCGGGTCGCGGAGATGGCGGAGCGGGTGAAGCGTCCGATCAGCTGGCTGGTCATGTCCTTCAGCGCGGCGGCGGAGCGCATCGAGCCGGTGAACGAGGGCAGCCAGTACGGCTCCGCCTCGAGGCGGGCGAGGGTCTCGTCGAGCACGTCGAGGGGCTCGTCGGGCATGTACCAGTCCTGCACGACGTAGAGCGCGGCGGCCCGCTCCATCGGGTCGGCGAGCCGTTCGAGATCGATGGTGCGACCGGTGATGGCGTCCTC
>JAAZLF010000706.1 GCA_012799425.1 Actinomycetales bacterium
CAAATGGCCGTCGGGCGCCGTTCTCGTCGGGCGCGTCGCGGAGGTCTTCAGCTCTTCGCCCTCCGCCGCGTACGGAAGATGCTGAGGCGAGGGCGTGGCAGGGGTGAGCAATCTGACCAGGTGAGTATCGGTACGACGTGGTCGTCCACCGGGCCGGCCTGGGGCCCGGGGTGGGGTCGCCCACGGCATCGGGGAACATCATGTGTTCAGATCGACCTCTTCTGTACGGCCTGGACGAGCATCATTGCTGGTCGCAGAGCTACCCGCACAGTGCCGGGTGCGGGACTCGAACCCGCACGCCCTCTCGGACAGCGCATTTTGAGTGCGCCGCGTCTACCATTCCGCCAACCCGGCTGGCCCCCACGGGGGAGGGCTGGATTAGGATACCGCTGATGACCACCGGCCTTGACCGCGTGGGTGCCCCGGCGCCCCGACAAGGCCCACTTCGAGACACAGGGCGACATGACTGACGATACGACTTCACTTCCCGACGACGCCCAGGACGAGACCCTGGCGGAGGACAGCGCCCGGCCCCGCACGGCCGTGGTGGCCGAGGACGAGAGCCTCATCCGCATGGACATCGTCGAGACCCTCACCGAGGCCGGCTATGACGTGGTCGCGGCCGTCGGCGACGGTGAGAGCGCCGTCGAGAAGGCGCGTGAGCTGCGCCCTGACATCGTCGTGATGGACGTGAAGATGCCCCAGGTCGACGGTGTGACCGCCGCAGAGCGGATCGGTGAGGACAATCTCGCCCCTGTGGTCATGTTGACCGCATTCTCCCAGGCCGAGCTCGTCGAGCGCGCCCGGGATGCCGGCGCGATGGCCTACGTGGTCAAGCCCTTCACCCCCGCGGACCTGCTGCCGGCGATCGAGATCGCGATCTCCCGCTTCCAGCAGATCACCCAGCTCGAGTCCGAGATCGCGGATCTGGGCGAGCGTTTCGAGACCCGCAAGCGCGTGGACCGTGCCAAGGGCCTGCTGCAGACCAACATGGGCCTGTCCGAGCCCGAGGCGTTCCGGTGGATCCAGAAGACGTCGATGGATCGTCGTCTGACCATGCGCGAGGTCGCTGACGCGGTCATCGATCAGCTGGGTGGCCAGGGCAAGGACTGAGGCCACCCGGTCTGGGGCACGCCGGGGGCGAGAGGGGCGATTCAGCGATGTCAGCGATGTCAGCGATGTCAGTCTCACGGCGATCCCTTGTGCGCGGGCTCGGGGCCGGTGTCCTCGGAGCGGGTGCCCTGACCGCGTGCGGTGAGGGCGGCCTCCGCCGCGGAGGACGGCGCGAGACCACCACCGCCCCGACGGCCGAGGCTCTCTCGGAGCCCGACGTCCCCCTGGTGATCGGCCAGATCGGGGCGAACTACGGCCGTATGGCCACGTTCGAGACGGCGATCAGCATCTCGATCGCCTCCGCCGCGCTCGATACGAACGCCCGCTGGGGCGGCCTGTTCGGTCATGAGGTGGAGCTCGCCGAGCGCCATGTCATGCAGGAGCCGGGGGAGGACCTCGCACCGGTCATCCAGGACATGGCGGACTCCGGCGTCACCTGCGTGATCACGTCGATCGACGAAGAATCTCTGATCGAGGCGATGCCCGCTCTGGTCGACGCCGGGATGGCGGTGATCGACGTCTTCACCTCCGGACGGGATCTGCGCACCGCCGAGGTGCAGACGGCGAACCTGCTGGTCCGGCTGTGTCCCAGCGACGCGACCATGGCGGCGCAGTACGCCGAGATCGCCCTGGGCAGCTCCTCGGACCAGGCGGGGCCGCCCGGCTCGGTCGCCTACCTCTCCGAGGACACCCTCCAGGGCAGGAGCCTGCTGTACGAGCTGGAGCAGATCCTGCATCCGCGAAGCGGAGAGATCGTCTCCGAACAGTTCTACGAGGTGGGTGACTTCGGGGACATCACGGCTCGCGTCGAGAAGGTCCTGGCCGACCCGCCGGCGCTGCTGGTCTTCAACGGCGGGGCGGAGGCGGCGCCGTTCCTGTCCGCCCTCTACTCCGCGACCCTCGACGGGGGCCAGCGCCCCGAGATCGAGTTCCCGAAACGGCTCTCGCCCGCGGCGACGATCGACTACTCGCAGCACGCGGTGGCCGAGGATCTGGTGCCCGGCTGCCTCGAATCGGCCACCGGATACGAGCCGGGGGACGAGCTCACGATCGAGCACGAGAACATGATGCTGAACCGCAGCACTGAGTTCCTGACCACCGGTTACGCCTACTCCCAGCACGGTTACGACGCCTTCGTGATGGCGTGCCTGGCCGCGCAGCACGCCCTCTCGGTGGAGGGGACGGCGTTGGCGGGAGCGCTGCCGGCGATCCTCACGGGCTCAGAGAAGTGCTCCGACTACGGAACGTGCCGCAGCGTGATGCAGATGGCTCTGGAGTCGCAGGACCGCGCCACGGTCGCCTACACCGGCAGGATGGGGTCGCTCGAGCTGGGTCCGCACTCGGATGCGCGAGTCGGTCAGATGCGCGAGTACACGTGGTCCGAGTCGAACGAGATGGAGGCCGGCAACGGCACGAGCTTCGAGGCTCCGGAGTGATGGGGGCTGTGCGCGCAGGTCAGCGCGGCGGCAGCAGCTGCGTCGAGACGGTGACGGTGCTCAGCAGCGTGCCCGCCTCGTCGTGGACGTCCACGAGGTAGCTGGCGACCTGACGACCCAGGTGCCGCGGGCTGCACGTCGCGGTGACGGTGCCCTGTCGGGCCGAACGATGATGCAGGGCGGAGACCGCAGTGCCCACGGCTTGCGCGCCCTCGCCGTGGACCCCTCTGGCCTGCACGATCGCGGCGAAGGAGGCGATGGTCTCGGCCAGCGCGATCGTCGCCCCTCCGTGCAGCAGCCCGGCCGGCTGCAGGTTCCCCTCCACGGGCATGCTCGCGGTCCCGCCGGAGCGGTCCAGCGTCAGCAGCTCGATCCCGCACCGCTCCAGCAGCGTGCCGTGCAGCAGGGGAGCGAAGTGGGCTCTCAGCTCCTCGCTGATCGGCGGAGGGACGGAAGCGGTCTCTGACGGGTCTGGGCAGGCGGTCATGGCACGAGGGTGCCACAGCCGACCCCGGCGAGCGGGCGTCGGCACGGCATGGGAGACTGCTCCTCATGACTGCGAGCGACACCGACGACCAGCGCATCCTCCTCATCGATGGGCACGCGATGGCCTTCCGCGCCTTCTTCGCGCTGCCCGCCGACGGCTTCAGCGACGGCAGGGGTCAGGCCACCAACGCGGTCTACGGCTTCACCCGCATGATCATCAATGTGGTCGCCTCCGAGCGGCCCACCCATATCGCAGTCGCCTTCGACCTGCCCGGCGGCACATTCCGCGACCGCATCTACGACCAGTACAAGGGCGGGCGGGACGAGACCCCGCCCGCATTCCACGGCCAGATCGATCTGATCATGCAGGTGCTGGACGCGCTGGGCGTGCGCTGGCTGACGTACCCGGACTACGAGGCCGACGACATCATCGCCACGCTCGCCACCCGCGCCGAGGAGGCGGGGAGCGAGGCCCTGATCGTCTCGAGCGACCGCGACGCCCTCCAGCTGGTCGGGGAGAAGGTCACCCTGCTGCAGCCCATCAAGGGCGTCACGGAGATGCGGCGGATGACCCCCGCAGGCGTGCTCGAGAAGTACGGTGTGACCCCGGAGCAGTACCCGGACCTCGCCGCGCTGGTGGGCGAGGCGGCGGACAACCTCCCGGGTGTGCCGGGCGTCGGCCCGAAGACCGCTGCGAAGTGGATCTCCCTGTACGGCGACCTGCCCGGTGTCATCGCCCATGCCGACGAGATCAAGGGCAAGGCGGGCCAGGCCCTGCGCGACCACCTCGAGGCGGTCGAGCGGAACCGACTGATGAACGCCGCATTCACGACTCTCGACCTGCCTGAGGACCCTGCGCACTACGCCCTCGGCGGCGGGGACCGTGCCCGTGTGCTCGACGTGTTCGACGATCTCGCCTTCGGCGACACCATCCGCCGGGATCTGCCGGCGGCGCTGCTGGGGGAGACCGTCGCGGAGGCTGCCGCTGATCAGGAGCTCCAGGAGTCGGAGGTGCTCACGATCGACAGCGCGGAGGCGCTGGACGAGCTGCTCGGCACCGACGCAGAGGTGCTGGCACTGGACGTCTCCGAGGATGTGCGGGGCGGCCCGCTGCTCGGTCTCGCCACGGCCACGGCGAGCGGGGCGGTCCAGCTCTCGACCCTGGACTCCGAGGCCTCCACCGCTCTGGCCGCCGCGTTCGATGGTGTGCATCAGATCCTGGTGGCCGATGCCGCCGGGATCCGTTCCTGGCTGGCGGAGAACGGGTACCGTCCCGGTGCGGCGATGCGGGACCTCTCGCTCGAGTCCTTCGTGCTGCGTCCCGGGGCACGCAGCTACGACACCGAGGCGCTGGGCACGGACCTGGGCGGGGCGAGCTTCGAGCCGCGCCCCCGCAAGCCCGCTCCCACCACCCTGAAGAAGGAGACCCCCGAGGTGCGCGCGGAGCATGTCGCCCGCGCGGGGGCGCGTCTGGCCACGGCCGCCTCCGCCCTGCACCCGGCCGCCGCCGAGCTCTCCTCCCGCCTCGAGCAGGCTCCTTGGGCGCGCAGCATCCTCGATGATCTCGAGCGGCCCCTGCAGGGGATCCTCGAGACGATGCACCAGCGGGGCATCGCTCTGGACAGCGCGGCGCTGGCCGCCCTGCGAGAGGAGTTCGAGGGCTTCGTCGCGCAGGCCAAGCGCGAGGCCGGCCAGATCGTGGGGGAGGAGGTCAACCTCTCCTCCCCGAAGCAGCTCCAGGTGGTGCTGTTCGAGACCCTCGCCCTCCCCACCACGCGCAAGATCTCCTCGGGCCATTCGACCGATGCGGAGTCCCTCACGGATCTCCAGGAGGCCCTCGACCCGGAGTCCGCGGGCCACCGGTTCCTGTCGTGGCTGCTGCGCTTCCGAGAGATGAGCAAGCTGACCGGATACCTCGTGGGTCTGGACAAGGTGGTCGACGAGAACTCGCGCGTGCACACCACGTTCCAGCAGACGGCCGCTGCGACCGGCCGCCTCGCCTCCACCGAGCCGAACCTCCAGAACATCCCCGTGCGCACCTCCGAGGGGCAGCGCATCCGCGACGTCTTCGTCGCCGGTCAGGGGTACGAGACGCTGCTGACCGCGGACTACTCGCAGATCGAGATGCGCATCATGGCTCACCTTTCCGAGGACGAGGGCCTGATCGAGGCCTTCAACTCGGGGGAGGACCTGCACAACTTCGTCGCCTCCCGGGTCTTCGGCGTGAGCCCGGATGCGGTCGATCCCGCCATGCGCTCGAAGACCAAGGCGGTCAGCTACGGTCTCGCCTACGGCCTCTCCGCCTTCGGGCTCTCGCGTCAGCTGCGCATCTCCCGCGCCGAGGCGACGTCGCTGCGGGACGGCTACTTCGAGCGTTTCGGGGGAGTGCGCGACTACCTCCACGAGACCGTGGAGACGGCCCGGGCCACCGGCTACACCGAGACCCTCCTCGGCCGGCGGCGGTACCTGCCGGACCTCACCTCCGACAACCGTCAGCGCCGGGAGAACGCCGAGCGCGTCGCGCTGAACTCTCCGATCCAAGGCAGCGCGGCGGACATCATCAAGCTCGCGATGCTGGCGGTCGAGAGCCGCATGCGGGAGGCGCAGCTGACCTCCCGCATGCTCCTGCAGGTGCATGACGAGCTCGTGATCGAGGTCGCCGCCGGGGAGCTGGATCAGGTTCGGCGGATCGTGGAGGAGGGCATGGACTCGGCCTATGAGCTGTCCGTCCCGCTCGAGGTCGGCATCGGGACCGGCCGCACCTGGCGCGAGGCCGCGCACTGAACCCGGTGCCCGCCTCCACGGCCACCGGAGCGATGAGGAGTGACCTGGGGTGACCAGGACGGATCTCACATCCCCGAAGCCCTCCGGGCCGCTGTGCACCCTCGCGGATCCTCGGCCGGGCTGTTAGGCTTTCGAAGGTCTGTGCGCGAGCCGGCGCCGACGTGGTCCCCACGTCGCCCAGGTGCGAGCACCGATTGTCCCTCCCAGGAGGGTCAGCACGTCCACCGACCCTACTCATTTCCTGTCCCGACGGAGTCCTTACCTACATGACCGACACCACGACCCCCCAGATCGCCATCAACGACATCGGCGGCGCCGACGAGCTCATGGCCGCCATCGATGCCACCATCAAGTACTTCAACGATGGCGACATCGTCGAAGGCACCGTGGTGAAGGTCGATCACGACGAGGTCCTCCTGGACATCGGCTACAAGACCGAGGGCGTCATCCCCTCGCGCGAGCTGTCCATCAAGCACGACGTCGACCCCGGTGAGGTCGTCGAGGTCGGCGACGAGATCGAGGCCCTCGTCCTCCAGAAGGAGGACAAGGAAGGCCGTCTGATCCTGTCCAAGAAGCGTGCGCAGTACGAGCGCGCCTGGGGCACGATCGAGCAGATCAAGGAAGACGAGGGCGTCGTCACCGGCCGCGTCATCGAGGTCGTCAAGGGCGGCCTCATCGTCGACATCGGCCTGCGCGGCTTCCTCCCCGCCTCCCTCGTCGAGATGCGTCGCGTCCGCGACCTGCAGCCCTACGTCGGCCAGGAGATCGAGGCGAAGATCATCGAGCTCGACAAGAACCGCAACAACGTGGTCCTGTCCCGCCGCGCCTACCTGGAGGAGACCCAGTCCGCGGTCCGCTCCGACTTCCTGCAGACCCTGCAGAAGGGCCAGGTCCGCGAGGGCGCTGTGTCCTCCATCGTCAACTTCGGCGCCTTCGTCGATCTCGGCGGTGTCGACGGCCTGGTTCACGTCTCCGAGCTGTCCTG
>JAAZLF010000707.1 GCA_012799425.1 Actinomycetales bacterium
AGCCTGCCGAGCAGGAGGTCCGTCGTGTTCTCGTCGGGACGGCTCTCATGCTGCGGTGGGGAGGTGAACTGCTTCATCGAATCTCCTTCGATCCGGCCAGTGGCGTGAAGTCGGCGTACCGGACGCCTGCCCGGAAGCGCTGGTGGGGTCGGTGCGATTCTACGGCAGGGGGCGCATACGATGGGGCACGACAGGCAGGTGAGCGGCCAGACCATCGCAGGGATCCCGGCGGGCGCCGCTCTCATCCATCGAGGTATCGGACAGGAACGGCATGCTCTCCATCGGCGTGGACATCGGCGGCACCAAGATCGCGGCGGGGGTGGTCGACGAAGCGGGCGAGATCATCGCCGCGACCACGCGCAGCACGCCGGCGACCGACGCCGTGCTGATCGAGGCGGCCGTCGCCGATGCTGTCGCGGAGCTGCGAGCGCAGCATGAGGTGGTCGGCGTCGGCGTCGGCGCCGCCGGGTTCGTCAGCGCCGACCGCCGCACGATCCACTTCGCCGCGAATCTCGCCTGGCGTCAGCACCCGCTGGCGGACGAGCTCGAACGGCTCACCGGGCTGCCCGTGATCATCGAGAACGACGCCAACGCGGCGGGCTGGGCGGAGTACCGCTTCGGGGCTGCGATGGACGCCTCGCACATGCTGATGGCCACAGTGGGGACCGGCCTCGGCGGTGCGATCGTCCTCGATGGGAACCTGGTGCGCGGGAGCGCCGGATTCGCCGGCGAGGTCGCGCACGTGATCGCCGTGCCGGAGGGGCAATGGTGCGGTTGTGGCCTGCGCGGCTGCCTGGAGCAGTACACGGCGGGCACCGCGATGGTGCGCACGGCGAAGAGCCGCGCCTCCGCGGGTGATCCCCTGATGGGCCCGCTGGTCCAGGCGGCCGGCGGGGAGCGTGAGGAGATCGACGGCCCGCTGATCACGCGCCTCGCGCAGCAGGGAGACCCTGGGGCGGCGGAGCTGATCGGTGAGATCGGTGCATGGCTCGGGCGGGGCATGGCGTCGATCGCGGCGCTGCTCGATCCGGAGATCATCGTGGTCGGCGGCGGTGTCGCTGCCGCCGGCGAGCTTCTGCTGGGCCCGGCGCAGGAGGCCTATGCCGAGAGCCTGACGGCACGCTCCCACCGCTCGCTGGCACCCTTCGTGGTCGCCAGCATGGGCAACCGCGCCGGGATCGTCGGGGCCGCGGATCTCGCCCGCTGAGCTGCCTGCGCGCTCCCGGAACGGCGCCGACAGATCAGACCTGGGCCCCGTTGTCGCTGTCGTCGCGCGGCTCCCGCGGCGCGCGCAGCAGCAGGGCGACCAGGCCCCCGAGCGTCGCGAACCCCCCGACCCAGCCGATGAGGCCGGGCAGCGCGGGCGTCACGGCGACCACCAGCATCAGCGCGAACCCGCCCAGCAGCGCGGTCCAGGACCACAGCGCTGATTCCGAGGCCTCCGGCAGATCGGGGTCCGGGGGCTCGAAGTCGCCGTAGATCACCTCGTCGTCGTCGAGCTCCCGCGGCCCGGCGGCGCCACGGAGCCCGGCGGTGGGATCGCCGCGGCCCGCTGAGGGGTGCGCCGCACGGGACCGGGCGACCGATTCCGGACCCGGTGGCACGTCGGGGGAGTCCGCGCTGAAGGACCACAGCGAGTCCGCGTCCGACCTGCGACCGGGATCCTCCCCGTCGTCGCCATGAGCGGGATGGTCCGCCGCCGCCGGCTCGTGCGGCGCCTCACCGGGACGCAGCGAGAGGCCCTCCCCTTCGAGCATCCTGGCGAACTCCGCATCCACATCCCGCGGATCGGGGGCGCTCTCCCGATCGGGCGTCATCTGCCGCCTCCCTGCGCAGGGATGTGCTGCGCCAGGAACCGCGCGGAGCTGTCGAAGAGCAGCTGCGCGTCATGGTCCAGGGGCGCCAGGTGGTGGCTGCGGGTCAGCGCCAGACGCTCCACCGGCCCCCGCACACCGGCGGCGACGATGTCGCTGTCGCTCGGCGGGACGGTGTGGTCCACGCTCGAGGTGGCCAGCAGCAGGGGCGCCTGCACAGCGCCCAGGCGCTCGCGCGTACGGCGGAAGAACCGACGCAGCTGCGTCACGGCCCGCACCGGGAGCCGTCCGTAGGCCTCCTCGGACACACCGGGACGAGCGATGTCGGAGCCGATCCCGGGCACGGTGCGCACCACGGGGGCGATGAGCCCGGCCAGCCTCGCCGCCGGAGGCAGGGTCATCCCGGGATTCACCGCCACGACCGCCGCGATGCGCCCCTCCAGTGCCGGATCCGCGGCGAGCGCGAGGGAGAGCGCGCCGCCCATCGACAGTCCGCCCACGGCGATCGGACCGTGCTCCGCAGAGAGGCCGAGCGCTGCATCGCGCACGCATCCGTACCAGTCCTGCCAGGCGGTCCCGGCGAGGTCGTGCTCCGTGGTGGCGTGCCCGGGCAGCAGCGGCAGCTCCACCGCCCAGCCGCGGGCGGCATGATCCTCCGCCCAGGGCCTCATCGACTGGGGCGTGCCGGTGAAACCGTGGCACAGGAGCAGCCTGCCGAGCGGGTTAGAGTGACCCCGCGCCTGCCAGGGACGGGACAGTTCGCTGAACGCCATGTGCACATCGTCGCATCTGCTCGCGCCCGCTTCACCTACCGCCGCTCCCCGGGAGCTCGAACCAGGAGACCGCCCCGTGCTGTACGAGATCGCCAAGCCCTTCGTCATGGGGGCGGTGAGGGTGCTGTGGAACCCCACGATCAGCGGCACGGAGAACATTCCGCAGCATGGCCCGGTGATCCTCGCCTCGAACCATCAGGCGTACTCGGACACGGTCTTCCTTCCCGGACAGGTGCGCAGGAGCGTTCACTTCCTCGGCAAGTCGGACATCTTCACGGGGCGCTCACCCCTGAACCGGATCGTGGCTGCCGTGATGCGAGGGCTGCGCGTGATGCCCGTGGACCGCAGCGGCGGAAGCGCCTCGAAGTCCGCGATAGAGGCGGGCCTGGCAGTCCTCGAGCAGGGCGAGGTGCTGGGCATCTACCCCGAGGGGACCCGGAGCCCCGACGGCAGGCTCTATCGGGGCAAGACCGGCGTCGCACGATTCGCACTGGCCACCGGGGCCCCGGTCATCCCGGTCGCGATGCTCGGGGCCTTCGAGGCCCAGGGCACGCGCTCGATCTTCCCCCACCGCAGGCCGCGGATCCATGCCGTGGTCGGAGAGCCGCTCGAGGTCGAACAGATCGTCGCCGACCTCGAGGGAGCGGAGGAGGCCCGGGTGTTGCGCGCGGTCACCGATGCGCTGATGGACCGGATCCAGGCCCTGTCCGGCCAGGAGCGCTCGGACGAGTACGCGAGCGTCGTGAAGAAGCGCCTGAGGCGGGCGCAGGGACGTGCTGCAGGCCCGGGGGAGTCCGACGCAGCGGTGTGAGCGACCGGCACGTGGGACCGTCGCTCCCGGACTGCGCCGGACTGGATACGCTGTACGGGTGACTAATTTCAGCCCCGACGCCCCCGCCCGCGCTCACGACTTCGCCCTGTCCTCGGCCGACGACGGTCTGGCGGCACTCGGTGCATGGCGCGAGTATCCGCGGGTGCAGCAGCCGGTATGGCCCGACGAGGCCGAGCGCGCGGAGGTCTTCGACGATCTGCGTGCCGCGCCGCCGCTGGTCTTCGCCGGTGAGGTGGACGTGCTGCGCGAACGCGTCGCCGCGGCCGCGCGGGGCGAGGCCTTCCTGCTTGCCGGGGGCGACTGTGCGGAGACCTTCGCGGACTCCACCGCGGACCGTATCCGCAACAAGATCCGCACGATCCTGCAGATGGCGGCTGTGCTCACCTATGGCGCCTCGGTGCCCGTGGTGAAGATGGGGCGGATGGCGGGCCAGTTCGCCAAGCCGCGCTCGGCGGACGAGGAGACCCGTGACGGCGTGACCCTGCCCACGTACCGGGGCGATGCCGTCAACGAGTTCGCCTTCACCCCCGAATCGCGGATCCCGGATCCGAAGCGCCTGTGGAGGACGTACACCACCAGTGCCTCGACCTTGAACCTGCTGCGCGCCTTCACCGGTGGCGGGTTCGCAGATCTGCGGGAGGTGCACTCCTGGAACCGCGGCTTCACCTCGGGGGCGGGATACGACCGCTACGAGGAGCTCGCCGGGCAGATCGACAAGGCCGTGCGATTCATGGACGCCATCGGTGCGGACTTCGATGCGCTGAAGGTCGTGGAGTTCTACGCCTCCCACGAGGCGCTGCTGCTCGACTACGAGGAGGCGCTGGCGAGGATCGACTCCCGCACTGGGGAGATCTATGGCTGCTCCGGCCACTTCCTGTGGGTCGGCGAGCGCACCAGGCAGCTGGACGGCGCGCACGTGGACTTCATGGCCCGCCTGCGCAATCCGATCGGTGTGAAGCTCGGGCCCGGCGCCTCGGTCGATGACGCCCTGCGGCTGATCGACAAGCTCGATCCCGAGCGCGAGCCAGGTCGTCTGACCTTCATCACGCGCATGGGGGCAGGCAAGATCCGTGAGCGCCTGCCGGCGCTGGTCGAGGGTGTGAAGGCTTCTGGTGCGCAGGTCGCATGGGTGACCGACCCGATGCACGGCAACACCATCACGTCCTCCAACGGCTACAAGACCCGTCGTTTCGAGGACATCCTCGACGAGGTGGTCGGCTTCTTCGAGGTCCATCAGGCGGCCGGCACGATCCCTGCGGGCCTGCACATGGAGCTCACCGGAGACGACGTCACCGAGGTGCTCGGAGGTGCCGGTTCGATCGATGAGGAGGGGCTGACCCGCCGCTACGAGACGCTGGTGGATCCGCGACTGAACCATCAGCAGTCCCTCGAGCTGGCGTTCCTGGTCTCCGAGATGCTCTCGCGCCGCTGAGAGGGAGAAGTCTGCGAGATCACGATGCCGGTGTCCTCCCGCTGGGGAGGGCGCCGGCATCGTCGTGAGGGATCAGCCGTGGGTGATCAGAACACCTTGATCGTGATGGTCGAACCCTTCTCCAGCTCCTCGCCGGCTGTCGCCGACTGCTCGTAGACCAGGTCGAAGACGGGATCGCCCTTGTCATGCGCCACCTCGACCGTGAATCCGGCGTCCTCGAGAGTCGCCTTCGCCTCGCCCTCCGGCTGCCGGAAGACGTCCGGGACCGTCACCATCTCCGGACCCAGGGAGGTGACGAGGTGTACCGTGTCGCCCCGGTAGAGCGATCCGGATGCAGGAGACTGGGAGATCACATCGCCGCGCGGAACGCTGCCGGAGTGGGCCTCGGCGCTGGTCACGGCGAATCCGGCGGCCTCGAGCTCCTCACGAGCGGCGCTGCCGCTCCTGCCGGTCTGATCCGTGACCGAGATCGGCTGGCGACCCTGCGAGACCACGACGCTGACCTCTCCGCCACGGGGCAGTGCATCTGCCGCCGCCGATTGCGAGATGACCTCGCCCTCGGGCACGGTCTCCGAGTATTCGGGCTCGTCCTCGACGAGCTCCAGACCGGCCTCCTCCACCGCGGAGCGCGCCGCGTCGAGGTCGTTGCCGACCAGGTCGGGCACGGGGAAGGTCTGCTCGCCCTTGGACACAGTGACATGCACGTCCGCACCCTTCTTCACCGTGGTGCCGGTGCCGGGCGAGGCGGAGATCACGTGCCCGGCGGGCACGGATTCATCGAACTGCTCCTCGGTGCGGACGGTGAGATCGGCGGCCGTCAGCGCGGCTTCGGCATCGGCGAGCCTGCTGCCCGCGACCAACGGGATGGTGCGATCGGCGCCGGGCCCGGTGTTCAGGTACCAGTCTCCGCCGCTCCATGCACCCGCCCCCAGGGTCGCGACCAGGCTGAGCGCGGCCAGCATCGCCATCGGGCGTGAGCGCCGACGGGCGCCTGCGGGCAGGTGACGGCCACGCGGTGTGCGCGGTGAGCGCAGCACGACCACCCGGGGCGGCTCGTCGGTCGTCTCGGAGCTGTCCGCGTCCGCCGCCGGGTCTGCGGCGGCCTCGCCGGTACCTGGCGCGGGGGCCTCCGGCGCCTCGGGATCAGGCTCGAGACCGTCGGGGGCCAGAAGTCCGGCAGGAAAGGACCGCGGGCCGTGCTCGAGCTCGGAGGCGACCTCGTCGAGCGATGCGGTCAGCCTCGGGACATCGGAGGTGTCCGCGTCTTCCAGGGGCGTGGGGCGGGAGTCGAGGGCGGCAGGCGGCAGTGTCGTGGACAGCTCCTGCACGGCCCGGAGGAGATCCGCGGCGGCGG
>JAAZLF010000708.1 GCA_012799425.1 Actinomycetales bacterium
ACCCAGACGACCTACTGGTACATGCATACCGACCAGTGGCGCTACGACCGCTTCGGCGCGGACACCCTCGCCGCCACCACCGGCGCGGGCCGCTTCGCGAACACCACCACCGCAGATGCCGTCGCCCTGTCCCAGCGGTTGGGCTGGCAGCCTTTCTACCCGCAGTTCGACATCAGCTCCCTGGACGTCGCCGACCGGGCGGCCGCGGCAGGGGAGGAGACCATCCCCTACCTGGTGGAGCAGCTCAAGAATGGCGGCATCAACTTCGCCGCCGAGGATCCCGACGCGCACCAGAACCACCCCAAGATCTGGTCGATCTGGAGGGCGAACACCCTCGGCTCCTCCGCCAAGGGCGATCAGTACTTCTTCCGGCACCTGCTGGGGGTGGACTCCTCGGCCACCGCGGAGGAGACCCCGGAGCACCTGCGCCCCCGCGATGTGAAATGGCACGACGAGGCACCGGTCGGGAAGGTCGATCTGATGCTCACGCTGGACTTCCGCATGACCAGCCACACGCTGCACTCGGACGTCGTGCTCCCGGCGGCCACCTGGTACGAGAAGCATGATCTCTCGACCACCGACATGCACCCCTTCGTGCATTCCTTCAACCCTGCGATCTCCCACCCGTGGGAGTCCAGGACGGACTGGGAGACCTGGGCCGGCATCGCCGAGCGCTTCAGCGAGCTCGCCGAGACGCACCTCGGCACCCGTCAGGACGTCGTCGCCTTCCCGCTGCAGCACGACACCCCCGGCGAGCTCGCCACGCCCCACGGACGCGTCAAGGACTGGAAGTTCGGCGAATGCGAACCGATCCCGGGCAGGACGATGCCCACGCTGGTCCAGGTCGAGCGGGACTACACGCAGATCCATGCGAAGTTCACCTCGATCGGCCCGCTGCTGGAGAAGCTCGGGATGACCACCAAGGGCATCACCTTCGATGTGAAGGACTACGTCGCCGAGCTCGGGAAGCTCAACGGCGTCCATCGCACCGGACCGGCCGCCGGCCGTCCCAAGCTCGAGACGGACCTCCAGGCGTGCGAGTTCATCCTGGGGCTGTCCGGCACCACCAACGGGCACATGGCCACGCAGGGCTTCAAGACCCTCGAGAAGCGCACCGGCACGACGATGCACGACCTCGCCGCCGAGCACGAGGGCAAGCGGATCAGCTTCGCGGACACCAAGGCCGCGCCGGTTCCCGTGATCACCAGCCCCGAATGGTCCGGCTCCGAATCCGGCGGGCGCCGCTACAGCCCCTTCACCATCAACGTCGAGCGCAAGAAGCCCTGGCACACCCTCACCGGTCGCCAGCACTTCTACCTCGACCACGACTGGATGCTCGAGATGGGGGAGGCACTCCCGGTGTTCCGGCCCCCGCTGGACATGACCGCGCTGTTCGGCGAGCGGTCCCTCGGCGAGAAGGACGAGGCCGGGACCTCCATCTCGGTGCGGTACCTGACTCCGCACAACAAATGGGCGATCCACTCGATGTACCAGGAGAACTTCTACATGATGAACCTGTCCCGCGGCGGGCAGAACATCTGGATGAGCGTGCAGGACGCCGAGGCCGTCGGCATCACCGACAACGACTGGGTCGAGGTCACCAACCGCAACGGCGTGGTCTCCGCACGTGCCGTGGTCTCCCACCGCATGCCCCCGGGCACGGCCTTCATGCACCACGGCCAGGAGCGCACCGTGAACGTGCCGCTGACCGAACGGGACGGCAGACGCGGAGGGATCACGAACTCCCTGACGCGCATCATGCTCAAGCCCTCCCATCTGATCGGCGGCTACGGGCAGCTGTCCTATGCCTTCAACTACTACGGCCCGACCGGGAACCAGCGCGACGAGGTGACGATGATCCGCAAGCGCACCGCCCCCGTCGAGTACTGATCCCGCGAGCGAGAACAAGGAGGAACGACATGCGCGTCATGGCCCAGATGTCGATGGTGATGAACCTCGACAAGTGCATCGGCTGCCACACCTGCTCGGTGACCTGCAAGCAGGC
>JAAZLF010000709.1 GCA_012799425.1 Actinomycetales bacterium
GCAGTCACACACCTCGAAGGAGAGAAGCCATGACTGATGTGCTCGAGAGCCCGACCCGGAGCACCGACGCCGAAGGCGTCGAGGTCGTCCTGGGACCGAACCAGTACGGCAAAGCAGAGAACCACGTGGTGCGCATCGCGCGCGACACCGCACGTCACGAGATCCGCGACGTGACCGTCACCTCCCAGCTGCGCGGTGACCTCGAGAAGGTGCACACGGAGGGCGACAACGCCCACTGCGTCGCCACCGACACCCAGAAGAACACCGTGTTCGGCTTCGCGCAGACCGAGGGCATCACCTCGCCCGAGAACCTCCTGCTGGCGCTGTCCGACCACTTCACCAGCGAGTACGACTGGATCGACGGCGGCCGCTGGGCCGCCGAGGAGCACGCCTGGGAGCGGATCAACGATCACGACCACTGCTTCGTCCGATCGAAGCAGGAGAAGCGCACCGCGGTGCTGGTCACCGACGGCGACACGCAGACCATGATCTCCGGCTTCTACGACCTCACCGTCCTGAAGTCCACCCAGTCCGGTTTCGAGGGCTACCCCAAGGGGCGTTTCACCACCCTCAAGGAGACCACCGACCGCATCATGTCGACGGACATCGCCGTGCGGTGGCGCGTGAACCGGACCGATCTCGACTTCGACGCCGTGTACGAGAGCGTCAAGGGCATCATCCTGGCCACGTTCACCGATCACTACTCGAAGGCTCTGCAGGAGACCCTGCATCTCATGGGCCGCGCCGTGATCGCCGCGCACCCGGAGATCGACGAGATCAAGTTCTCCTGCCCGAACAAGCACCACTTCGTCTACGATCTCGGCTTCGCCGGCATCGAGAACAATCTCGAGACCCATTACGCGGCCGATCGGCCCTTCGGTCTGATCGAGGCGACGCTCCAGCGCAAGGGCGCGCCCACCGCAGAGGACGCCTGGATGGGCATCAACGGCTTCTGCTGAGGCCGCCGCCCCGGTGCCCCGGGGCCCTGGCCATGTGGCGCCAGGGCTTCGGGGCGTGCTGCCCCACGGGCCGAAGAAATTCGTATCGCTGAATAATCTTTCCATTTTCCTCTTGCGCTCGGTGCGCGCAAGCACTAGCGTTTCCGCAACACCGTCGCTGTTGTTCCGGCATGGATAACCATCGGCGCGGTGCACGATCCTCAAGAATCCGAACCATGCCCATGGGATACCCGGACCGCGCGACGTCGCCGGTCCGGACTCGAGGAGCGAACGGCGATGGAGCCAACCCACATCACTGTCAACGGACAGCCCCTGTCGGTCGCAGGGGTGGAGCCGCACACCAACCTGCTCACCTGGCTGCGGGACCGGGGCCTGACGGGCGCGAAGGAAGGCTGCGCCGAAGGCGAGTGCGGCGCCTGCGCCGTCCTCGTCGCGCGGCCCGACGGAGAAGGCGGGACCCGCTGGACATCGATCAACTCCTGCCTGCCGCCCGCCGTGGCCCTGGACGGCCAGGAGGTCGTCACCTCCGAGGGCATCGGCACGGCGCCCCGCACCGCCACCGAGGGAGCCCTCCACCCCGTCCAGCGCGAGATGGCCGAGCGCGGCGGCTCCCAGTGCGGCTACTGCACGCCCGGCTTCGTCTGCTCCATGGCGGCCGAGTTCTACCGCCCCGAACGCTCCGCCTGCTCCCAGCTCGCTGCTGGCGCCTGCCCGGCCAGCCAGCCCGCCGCCCCGACGCCGGGCGAGGCCCGGCCCAGCGGTGACCAGGCAGCCGATGACGAGCACGGCGCCAACGGCTTCGACCTGCACGCGCTTAGCGGCAACCTCTGCCGCTGCACCGGCTACCGGCCGATCCGGGACGCCGCCTTCGCCCTCGGGGACCCCGAGGAGGGCGACCCCCTGGCCGCCCGCCGCGACGCCCCTGCCCCGACGGCCCGACCCATGACCGCACGCGTGGGCCAGGAGGAGTTCTGGCGCCCCGGGACCCTCGCCGAGCTGCTCGCACGGTACGCCGACGAGCCGGGCGCCCAGCTGGTCGCCGGCGCGACCGACCTCGGCGTCGAGGGCAACATCCTCCACAGACGGCCCCAGCTGCTGATGGGCATCGAGCACCTGGAGGAGCTGCGCACCCTCGCGATCACCGACGAGCGGATCGAGATCGGTGCGGCCCTGACCCTGTCGGAGGCAGAGCGAGCGCTCGCCGGCCGGGTGCCGCTGCTGGCGCAGCTCTTCCCGCAGTTCGCCTCGCGCCTCATCCGCAACAGCGCCACCCTGGGCGGGAACATCGGCACCGGCTCGCCCATCGGTGACGCCGCCCCCGCCCTCCTCGCGCTCGACGCCTCGATCGTGCTGATCTCGACCCACGGCGAGCGCGAGGTCCCGATCCACGAATACTTCACCGGCTACCGCCAGACCGTCCGCGAGCCCGGGGAGATCATCTGCGCCCTGCGCATCCCGCTGCCGCTGCTGGGCTCCAGCGCCTTCCACAAGATCGCCAAGCGACGCTTCGACGACATCTCCTCCGTCGCCGTGGCCCTGTCCCTCCAGATCGACGACGGGACGGTCACCGCGGCCCGCATCGGCCTGGGCGGCGTCGCCGCCACCCCGATCCGGGCCACCGCCACCGAGCAGGCGCTGATCGGACGGCCGTGGACCCCGCAGACCGTCGAGCAGGCCGCCGTGATCATGGGCGCCGAAGGCACCCCGATGGACGATCACCGCGCCAGCGCCCGCTACCGCGCCGCGATGCTCGAACAGTCCCTCCAGCGCTTCTACGCCGAGGACGGAACGACCCACCAGATGGAGGTCGCACGATGAATCCCCACACCGCACACGCCCTTCCCCGCGCGCAGCGCACCGGCGCCGTCGGAGCGAGCATCGCCCACGAGAGCGCCGCGGACCATGTCACCGGCGCCGCGCTCTACACCGACGACCTGGTCGGGCACGGCCGCGCCGCGCTGCACGCCTGGCCCGTGCAGTCCACCCACGCCCACGCCCGGGTGCTGTCCCTGCAGACCGCCCCGGCGCTCGAGGTCCCCGGCGTGGTCCGCGTCCTGACCGCCGACGACGTGCCCGGCACGAACGACTCCGGGGTCAAGGGCGATGAGCCGCTGTTCCCTCACGAGGTCATGTTCTACGGCCACGCCGTGTGCTGGGTCCTGGCGGAGACCCTCGAGTCCGCGCGCCGCGGCGCCGAGGCGGTCCAGGTCGAGTACGAGCCCCTCCCATCCCTGATCACCCTCACCGAGGCGATCGAGGCAGGCAGCTTCCAGGGCAGGCAGCCCGTCGTGTCCAAGGGGGACCC
>JAAZLF010000710.1 GCA_012799425.1 Actinomycetales bacterium
CGACTCGTGTCCTCGCCCGCCGGGCGGTCATCCTCGCCACCGGTTCAAGCGCGTCGATCCCCGACGAGCTCGAGGAGCTCATTCCCTGGACGTCACGGGATGCGACCGGAGTACGGGAGGTCCCGGACCGCCTGGTGATCGTGGGCGGTGGCGTGGTGGCCGTCGAGGCCGCAACCTGGATGGCAGCGCTCGACAGCGATGTCACCCTGATGGTGCGAGGCAGCACGCTGCTGAGCGGGTTCGAACCGTTCGCGGGGAAGCACGTGCTGGACGCACTGCTGGAACACGGGGTCACGGTCGAGTTCGGCACCACCGTGCTCTCCGGAGAGCGCGAGGACGCCCGCGCGACGGGGCTGGGCCGTATCCACGGCGGTCTAGTGACGTTGCAGGTCCAGGACGCCAGCGGCATCCGCGAGGTCGTGACCGACGAGCTGCTGGCCGCCACCGGGCGTCGCCCTCGCCTCGATGACGTCGGTCTCGAGACGATCGGGCTCACCGCACAGGACGTCACCGGCGCCGAACATCCGCCGGCCGACGATACGGGCGCGACAGCTCTGCCCTCGTGGCTGCACGCAGTGGGTGACGCGAGCGGAGAGTCACCGTTGACGCACTGGGGCAAGTACCGCGCCCGAGTGATCGGGCAGAGCATCCGTGCCGGCGCAACCGATGAAGCGCTCGAACCGGCTCCGGAGAACGTGCCGGTCCCCCAGGTGGTGTTCACAGATCCGCAGGTCGCGTCCGTCGGGCTCACCGCAGCGGCAGCCCGCGAGGCGGGGTATGAGGTCGTGACCGCCCAGGTCCCCTACAGCGGAGCAGCAGGTGCCTCGCTGCTGCGCGACGATGTGGACGGCACTGCGCAGCTGGTGGTGGATGCGCACACCCAGCAGCTGGTGGGAGCCACTTTCGTGGGACCAGAGGCATCCGAGCTGCTGCACGGGGCGACCATCGCGATCGTCGGGGCGGTCCCGGTGCACGTGCTGCGCCATGCGGTGCCGAGCTTCCCCGCCGTCTCCGAGCTGTGGCTGCGCCTGCTCGAGGAGCTGCCGGCACGGATGCGCAGGAGCTGAAGCAGCCCGCCGCCTCGCGGCAACAGCGCCGCTCAGCAACGCTCAGCACGACTCCGTCGCGCTCGCCCCGTCGCCGCGTTGCCCCGTTGCCCCGTTGCCCCGTTGCCCCGTTACCGCGTTACCGCGTTACCGCGACTCACGTATCTCTCGCCCTCGCGCCTGCTCTCGCACAGCTCCTCCCTTCGGAGGAGATGACAGATCGCACTGGTGCAGCGGCCGACGGATCGGATGGAATAGGTCCATGCCACCGAGCTGCGGCGGCGAGACGCCACCCGGGGAGAAACATGTTCAGTCGGCTGAAGCGCTCGCACGACCTCCGACGGGCGAAGCCCGGAGACGGCAGCGCGCTGAAGGATCTGGCCTGGTGGCAGCTGCTCACCCGCACCCAGTTCTTCCTCGACCCGGCCGAGCCCGAGGGGCGCGCCGAGCTCTACACCGTGGACGTCCGCTATCTCGCCTCCGAGCTCGAGGGCGGGAAGATCGCCGAGGGCGCACGGCACGCCCCCGTCGCGCTGTACCGGGACGGCCGGCAGCAGCTGATCGCGAACCCACCGGTGGCCTTCGCCGTGCCGGGCGGCGTGATCGAGGTGGGGACAAGCATGTACGGGCTGACGCGGATGCATCTCGTTCCCGATGACGGCAGCCCCGATCGAACCCTGCGCCCGCACCGACGCTCCCTGGAGGGTCTGCGTGCACGCTTCGACCGTCGCCATCCGGCCGCCAGCCGGGTGGTCGGTCTGCTGGCGGTGCTGATCCTGCTGGTGGGCCTGGTGCTGATGGTGCCGCAGGCTGCGGAGATCGCGACGAGCCTGGACATGGTGGCCGAGCGGGTGGGGACGTTCACGTCTCCGATCCAGCTGCCCACCTGGCTGAACACCTCGCTGCTCATCGCGGGTGCACTTGCAGCGACCGAGCGTGCGCTCACGCTGCGCAATCACTGGCTGATCGACGCCGACACCACCTGGACCTCCTTCACCTGATCCAGCCGCGCCGCCGCAGCGGCACATTGGTGGAGCAGTGCTGCGCCTTCGCGGCATCCACCGTCCTCATGCGTACACGTCGCCGGTATATCGCGAGGGTTGTACGTATGAGGACGGTCGATGCGCGGACGGGCCCCATACGGAGGAGCCCCGCACGGACAGGCCCATACGGAGGAGCCCCGCACGGACAGGCCCGTACGGAGGAGGCTCGCACAGAGGGGCCCCGTACGGACGAGTCCCGCACAGTGGAGGCCCGTACAGAGGAAGCCCTTGACCGCACAGGCCGCCGCGCGGAGAGGCCAGCAGGGAGCGGGGGCGGCAGGGCAGTGCGGCAGGTCGCCGCCGCCGACTCGCTGCCGCCCGTTCACCGCCGCACGGCCAGCACGATCGCGCGATATGCCACGCCGATCAGCAGGAGCACCACGCCGGAGACCACGGTGCTGCCCGGCAGGGCCGCGACCAGCGCCAGGCAGCCTGCCAGGCCCACCACCTGCATCACCTTCGGGAACAGCCGCCACTGGCCCTGCTGGGTGAGGGCGGCGAGGTTCGCGATCGCGTAGTAGAGCAGCACCCCGAAGGAGGAGGCGGCGATCGCGACCAGCACGTCGGAGGCCAGCAGCACCAGCAGCACGATCGCGATCCCGGCGACCACCTCGGCCCGCTGCGGCACCGCGTACCGGTTGCTGGAGCGCGCCAACGGACGGGGCAGGTCCCCGCCGCGGGCCATGGCGAGCATGGTGCGGGAGACCCCGGCGACCAGGGCGAGCAACGCCCCCGCAGCGGCCGCGACCGCGCCGACTGTGATGACCGCTCCCCACGCGCCCCCGGCGCCGACGGCCTGCAATGCGGCGAGGAACGGCGCGGGTCCCCAGCCCTGCGCGCCCGGTGCGGGGCCGACGAGGACCAGCACCACCGACAGCGCCAGGTACAGCACCGCCACCACGGCGAGGGCCGTGACGATCGCGCGGGGGATGGTGCGGCGCGGGGAGATGACCTCCTCGCCGAGGGTCGCGACCCTCGCGTACCCGGCGAAGGCGAAGAACATCAGCGCGGCGGCCTGCACCACGGCGAGCGCGACCCCGGCGATGCCGCCGGTGCCGGCACCGAGCACGGCGGCGAGTCCCCCGTCCCACAAGCCCGCGCCGACGCCGGCGAGGGGGCCGGGGACGGTCCACGGGCTGGTCCCGTCCGCCCCGGCACCACCCGCACCGGGCCCCGCCGATCCCGCCGGCGCCGCGGCCAGGCCGACCACGAGCCGCGCGCCGGTGAGCACCAGCGCGAGCAGCGCCACGGTGACCAGAACTCGGGCCAGAGCGGCGGTGCGGGTGATGCCCACCAGGTTCACGCCGACCAGGGCCATCACCACGAGAGCGGCGACCAGGCGCTGAGCGGGCTCGGGCACCAGGTAGGCGGAGATGACCAGCGCCATCGCAGCGCAGGAGGCGATCTTGCCGATCACGAAGCTCCACCCGGCCAGGAACCCCCACCACGGGCCGAGCTGCTCGCGCCCGTAGTGGTAGGTGCCGCCGGAGCTGGGGTGCTGGGCGGCGAGCTGGGCGGTGGAGGTCGCATTGCACAGCGCGACCACGGCGGCGATCAGCACGGCCAGCGGGGCGAGCGCCCCCGCGAGGTCCTGGGCGGCGCCGAGGGAGACGAAGGCACCGGCGCCGATCATCGAGGCGAGCCCGATGATCACCGCGTCGCGCAGGCCGAGCCGACGGGCGAGACCGCCCGAGACAGGGGTCCCGATGCTGTGTGCGCCGAGCGGGCGGCCGGGAGAGGTGTTCATGTCATCCGTTCACAGGGAGGGCGGGGCCGAGCAAGTACCCGGCCCCGCCCCAGGAGATCAGATCAGCTGCGATCCAGGCGACCCTGCAGCCGCGTCGCGCCGATCCCGGCGATCACCAGCAGCCCGGCGCCCGCGGCGAACGGCAGGGCTCCGAAGCCGGTGCGGGCGAGCGCGGAGAGGTTCCCCCCGGGACGGGCGGCCTCCGTCGAGGCTCCCTCCTCGGCCCCGTCGGCCGTTCCCGTGCCGGCGCTCGTCCCGGCGCTCGTCCCGGCGCCGTCCTGGCCGTCGGCGCCACCCGGCGCGTCCTCGCCCGGCGCGTCGTCGCCGTCACCCGGTTCGCCACCTTCGCCCGGCGCATCGCCGTCATCCGGTGCGTCGTCCTCGGCCGGCGGTGCGGGTGTCTCCGTCTCGGGGAACCCGGCCTCCAGGCCCACGATGATCGGGTCGTGGTCGGAGGAGGCGAAGGGGCCGTCCTCGTGGAGGTCGGTGGCGTTGTTCTGGTAGCGGCCGTACTGGGCCATCACGGTCTCGGGACCATTGATCTGCCAGTCGGTCGCACCGGTGACGCGCTCGGCGGCGCTCGCGGAGCCGATCACGTGATCGAGGGAGCCGACCATGCCGCCGTAGCTGTAGGACCAGCCCTCGGGGTCGTGCTCCGCCCCGAGGTTCATGAAGCCCTGCTCGTAGAAGAGCTGCAGCGGCTCCTCCTGGGTGTAGGCGTTGAAGTCGCCGCCGTGCAGCACATCCTCCACGCCCTGCTCCGCCGCGGTCTCCTCGCCCCAGGCCAGCAGCGCCTCGGCCTGCTGGAGGCGGGAGGTGCGGGCGTTGCCCTGGACCGGGTCCTCGGCCAGGCCCGAGTCCTCGGCGTCGCTGGACCCCTTGGACTTGAAGTGGTTGATGGTGAAGAAGAACGGCTCGCCCTCGACCGCCTCGCCCTCGACCGCCTCGTCGGCCTCGCCGCTGACCGGCACGAAGACCTGTCCGATGGGCTCGCGGGCGTTGTCGAAGGCATCGTGGTCGGCGAGGATCTGCGCGCCGCCCTGCGGGGTCACCGCGGCGGGACGGTAGATGATCGCATTGGTGATCGCGTCCTGCCCGCCGTCCAGGCCCAGCTCGGCGTAGGCGTCACCGGTGGGGACGAACGCCCAGGTGCCCTCGCCGTCCTTCTCGTCGAGAGCGGCGACCAGGGTGGCGGTGGCCTCGTCGGCGTCCTCGCCCAGGCGGGCGGAGTTCTCGATCTCGGTCAGGCCCACCACGTCCGCGTCGGTGCCGGAGATGGCGTCGACGATCTTGGACTGCTGGCGCTCGAGGTCCTCGGCGCCCCAGGCTCCGCGCAGGTCGCAGCCGCCGCGCACGGTGGTGCCCTCGCCGTGCATGTTCGTGTACGGCTCGCAGCCGGGGGTGTCCTCGCCGAGGGTGGTGAAGTAGTTCAGCACGTTGAAGGTCGCGACCTTCACGTCACCGCCCACCTCGGCCGGGGTGTCCGAGCGGGTGTTCTCGAAGTCGACCCCGTCGGTCTCCGCGGAGTCCCACGGGGTGGTGGTGTTCAGCTTCCAGGCGCCGAAGGAGTAGGTGACCACGACCGGCTCGGTGAAGCTGGCCGCGGCACCCACGCGCACGGGCTCCTCGGTGGTCAGCCAGCTCATCGGCTGGTCGGGGCTGTTCTGGAAGTTGGTGGTGCGGCCGTCGTCCAGCAGCACCTTCAGCTCCTCGCGGCCCTCGAAGTAGGCGGTGGCCTCCTCGCCGGGGCGCATGATGTCGCCGGCCTGGAGCAGCGGCTGGTCGCCGATCGCGAGGGTCACCTCGCCGAAGCGGCCCGTGTCGTACACGTCGGTGACGGTGAAGTCGCCCTCGCCGGGCAGGTAGAGCATGTGCTCGATGCTCTCGCGCCGCTCCTGCTCGACGGGGAAGCCGTCCTCGAGGGTGAGCGGCTCGACGGGGTCGAGCGGTGCCTCGAGGTGCTCGAGGCCTTCGGTGCCGACGGTGACCTGGGTGGACTCGTTGAACTCGGCGACCTCTCCGGTCACGCGCACGGAGTCGCCGATCTCCACGTCGGAGGCGGTCTGCGGAGAGTAGACGAACACGGCGGTGGAGCCGTCATGCGTGGAGAAGTCCAGTGCGCCGCCGGTGCCGGCGGTCTGGATGACGTAGCCGTTCAGCCCGCCGGTGGCGTACACCGCGGTGACCACGCCCTCGGTGGTCACGGGCTGTCCCTCCAGGGGGCTGGCCGCGCCGGTGCCCTGGATCTCGGCGATCGAGACCTCGGTGGGTTCCGCGGGCGGCTCCTCCGGTTCGCCGGGCTCCTCCGGTTCGCCGGGCTCCTCGGGGTCCACGGGCTCCTCCGGCTCGCCGGGGCTCTCCCCCGCGCTCTCGCCGGCGGAGTTGGTGGGCGTGGGCGCGCCGACCTCGAAATCCGTGGAGTTCTCGCCGCTCGCGGCGATGCGGGAGAGGGAGGTGGTGTTGGAGGTCGCGGCGGCGGGCGCCTCGCCGGAGTACTTGTTCGCGCCGTTGCCCCAGCCCACGAGGTCGATCACGGTCGGGTCCTCGGAGCAGGCGGTCGCGGAGCAGACCAGTGCGCCCTCGGTGTCGGTCAGGGCGACGGTGCCGGCCGAGCCGCCCATGGCCAGGTTCCCGGTCGCATCCGGGGCGGGCAGCGGCGTGCTGCCGCCGTTGCCCTGGGCGAGCTGGATCAGGAAGGTGCCGCCGGCGGGGACGGTGCCGGTCAGCTCCATCGAGCTGTTGCCGAAGCTGCCGGTGGCGGAGGCGTAGTCCAGGGTCCAGCCGGTGATGTCGATATCGGCGTCGGACGTGTTGGTCAGCTCCACGAAGTCGTGGGTGAGATCGGCGCCGCTGTTGCCGCCGCCTCCGTAGACCTCGTTGATCCGGATGTCGCCGGGGCTGACGACGGCGGCCTGGGCGGCGAGGGTGAGGCCCGGCGCGAGGCTCAGGCCGAGGGCGAGGGCGGCTGCGGCGCTGCCGACGCGCGTCAGGCGCGAGCGGAGGCCGGGGCCGTGGGCGGTGCTGCTCATGGGCAGGTGCTCCTGTGCGGGAGAAGGGGGTGAGCGGTGGGGCGGGCAGAGGAGGAGGGGCCGGGCCCGGGTGGGGTCCGGCCCCTCCGTCTGCGGGGATGCGGGATCAGTTCCGCGTCATGCGGTGGCGCAGGCCGAGCGCTCCGGCACCTGCGAGGGAGAGCAGACCGGCCGCGGCGATCATCGAACCGGCGCTCACGCCGGTGCGTGCCAGGTCGGAGCGGGAGTCACCGGAGGCGGTGCTGTCGCCGACGGGGGTGACGGCCGAGGAGTCGTCGCCGGTGGCGGTGTCATCGCCCTGGGCGTCGTCATCGCCGCCGGCGGCGGGATCGTCGCCCTGGTCATCACTGTCGCCCGGCGGGGGCGTGGTGGCATCGTCGTCGTCACCGTCGCCCGGGGGCGGGGTGGTGTCGTCGTCATCGTCCTGCTCGCACTCGGCCGGCGCACCGCCCGAGGTCCAGGTGAAGGCCGGCAGCTCGAAGACGATCTCGGTGCCGGTCTCGGGGATCGCGGTGACGGTCAGCGGCACCGTGGTGCCCTCCGGCACGCACAGCCAGTCGGTGAGGGTGACGTCGCCGACCAGGCGGCCGGTCTCCTCGTCGGCCGTATAGGGCGCCTCGAAGGTGCCGTATTCGCCGGCGTCCACCACGATGCTCTCGATCTCGGGGGCGCCGAGGCTCTGCGACTCGGCATTGCCGATGCGCAGCACCGGGTCCTCGTCGATGCCTGCGGCGCTGTCGTACTCGCCGCCCTCGAGGACCTGCACCTCGAGCTGACGCTGCCCGTAGCCGGGGGCCAGCTCGGGGGTCGCCTCGAGGTAGCTGATGAACGCGTCGCGGTCCAGCACGCCGGAGTCGCGCACGTCCTGCGCCTGGGACAGCGCCCACATGTTGTCGCCGCCCTCGAACAGGAAGCTCGCGGTGACGATCGTGTAGGTGCCCTCGGGGTCGATCGGCTCGCCGTCGATGCGGATGTCGAGGATGCGCTGGTCGCGCTCCTGGGTGGAGTCGAAGACGTACTCGACGTTCTCGGAGACGCTGAAGGCGAGGAAGGACTCGTCGCCCTCGTCGACCTCGCCGCCCTCCGCGCTGCGCTGCCACTGTTCCTCGAGCATCTGCTTGAACTGGGCACCGGTGACCTCACCGGAGTTCAGGGTGTTGCCGAAGGGGACCATGCCGTTGGCCTCGGCGTAGGTGACCACGCCATCGCCCTCGCCCGCGGAGGACTGCGGGTGCCAGAGCTCGGCGCGGATGCCGCCGGGGTTCATGAAGCCGATGACATCGTGCTCGTCGTCGAGGCCGGCGTCCTCGAGGTACCACTTCATGGAGTCGGCGAGCATGTCGCCCGCGGCGGAGTGCCGGGTGCGGTTGTCGCCCTTGGTGGTGGCCTGGTTGCCGACGGGGTCGTTCGCGGTGCGCACGCCGTCGACGTAGGAGGCCTTGGAGTCGTCCCAGGAGGTGGTGACGTCCCCGGCCACGGAGCCGACGGGCTCGGCACCGACCACGGCGGCGTCCGCGATCGCTGCGTCGGCGAGCTCGGTGACCTCGTCGACGACCGGGGACTCGACGGCGCAGTCCTCGCCCTCGGGCAGCGCGGTGGGCACGAGCTCGGGGGTGCCCTGCACGTCCCAGCCGCCCTCCTGGCTGTACTCGAGGGTGACGACACCGAGGTTCGCGGCGCTGGCGCCGGTCTGGACGATCGGGCGGACCTCGCCCTCCTCGCCGGGGACCGGGGCGTTGTAGTTGTAGGCGCGGTGCGAGTCGCCGTTGAAGATCGCATCGACCGCGGCGTCGGTCTCGCCCACGATCTTGTCGAAGATCGGGTCGGTGTTGTCCGGCGCGACGCCAGGCTCGGCATTCGCGCTGGCGCCCTCGTGGTACGAGGCGACGAGCACGTCGTACTCCTCGCCGGAGGCGTCGAGTTCGCCGATCGCGTCGTTGACCGCGTCGACCGGGTCGCCGAACTCGAGGCCCTCGATCGCGGCGGGGCTGACCTTGCCGATGGTCTTGGTGGTGACCGCGCCGACGACTGCGACCCGCACACCCTCGCGCTCGACGATCGTGTACGCCTCGTGGACGCGCTCCCCGGTCGCGGCGTCGTAGACGTTCGCGGCGAGGTCCGGGAACTCGGTGCGCGGCTCGATGCGATCCAGCAGATCGTCGATGCCCTGGTCGTACTCGTGGTTGCCGATCGCGGTGGCGTCCACGCCCATCGCGTTCAGCACATCGAGGGTGGGCTCGTCGTTCTGCACGGCGGACTCGAAGGCGCTGCCGCCCACGTTGTCACCGGCGGAGAACAGGAAGCTGGCGGGGTTCTCCGTGCGCACGGTCTCCACCGCGCAGACCAGTCCCGCGGCCCCGCCGAGCGCGCCGTGGAAGTCGTTGAAGGTCATCAGCGAGACCTGGTCGCCGGGCTCGGCGGCGGTGGCGGCGCTGAGGGGCACGACGGCGGAGGCGAAAGCCACCGCTGCGGCCCCCAGGCCGACGGTGGCGCCTCGCGCGAGGCGCCGACGGGAGGGGACGACGGGCATGGATGTCTCCTGGGAACGAGGCGAGCAGCGGATGTGCGACGGCTGAACGGCTGTGTGCACCAGCCATCTCACCCCATGCGGCACGGGACACGCCGAGCGGTTCCCCCGACAGGACGACAGCTGTCATCTGATGTTCATCCAGATCCGTGATCGGCGCCGCATCATTGACCGAAGCGGAGCCGACGCTTTGCCTTCCTTTGACCCGCTGCGGGGTCGTGGCGACGCCGCCGACCACGCTCCCCGCCCCGCGGTGGCGGCTGCGCACCGCGGCCGCCGCGCAGTGTGACTCGGGCCCGACCTCGTGTGAGTCGCGCCGGGAACCGACCGTCCGGACGCCCGTGCGAGCACGGAATGGGTAGCATCGACGAGGACTTCGGACGGTCGCCCGCGCGGCCCGTCTCCGACCACGGGCTCGACGATCTCGAGCCCGCGTCCCCGGGTCGTCCCCGGCACCGACCGCAGCCCGCCGACTTTCCTCACTCCCCCGCCGACGCCGGTCCGTGCACCGGGACGCCACAAGCATCCCGCCGGGCACCGACCACCGTCATCTCAAGGAGGCCGTCCCCATGGTCATGCCGCTGCCGTTCCTCACCCGCCGCCCCACCGTCCCCGCGAAGGACGGCGCGAGCTGGCCGCACGTGATCATCCTCGGCGGCGGCTTCGCGGGCGCGCATGCGGTCACCGCCCTGCGCGACGCCCGCGTGCGCGTGACCCTGATCGACCGCAACGTCTACAAGACCTTCCAGCCGCTGCTGTACCAGGTCGCCACCGCCGGCCTGAACCCGGGTGACGTCACCATGTTCCTGCGCGGCCTCTCGCTGAAGGTGCCGAACATGCGCTACCGCCAGGGCGAGGTGGAGGGCGTGGACCCCGAGCGCAAGGTGGTGCGGCTGGACGAGGGCCAGAAGGGCATCCACGAGCTGAGCTACGACTACCTGATCGTCGCCAACGGCGCGACCACCACGTACTTCGGCACCCCGGGCGCCGAGGAGCACGCGATGCCGATGTACACGCGCAGCCAGGCGCTCTCGATCCGTGATCGCATCTTCTCGGAGCTGGAGCGCTCGAGCCGCGAGGCCGGGTTCAGCCACGACAGGCTGCACGTGTGCATCGTGGGCGGCGGTCCCACGGGCGTGGAGATCGCCGGGGCTCTCGCGGATTTCCGCATGCAGGAGCTAGACATCCTCTACCCCGAGATGGATCCCGGCACCCTGCAGGTCACGGTGCTGCAGCGCGGTGATGAGCTGCTCAAGGAGTTCTCCGACAAGTACCGCCAGTACGCCGCTGACGAGCTGCGGGACCGGGGCGTGCAGCTGCGCCTGGGCCACGGCGTGAAGGAGGTCGGCTACGACCACGTGGTCCTCGACGACGGCTCGATCCTCGAATCGGACATCACCATCTGGGCGGCGGGCGTCGCGATCCCCGAGGCGGTCTCCGAGTGGGGCCTTCCCCAGGACAGGCGCGGCCGCCTCTCCGTGGACGACTACCTCCAGGTCAAGGGATTCCCCGGGGTGTACGCGGCCGGTGACATCGCCGGTCAGGACGATCCCCTCCCCCAGCTCGCGCAGCCCGCGATCCAGACCGGCCAGGCGGCGGCCCGCGCGATCGCCGCGGAGGTCGCCGGCAAGCCGCGCAAGAAGTTCTCGTACACGAACCTGGGCACGATGGCCACGATCGGCCGTCACGCCGCGATCGCGGAGATCCCCGTGCTCGGCGGGCTCTCCGGCTCGCTGGGCTGGGCGGCCTGGCTGGGCGTGCACATCACGAAGATGATCGGGCACCGCAACCAGCGTGCCGTGGCGATGAACCTGGTCTCGCTGTACGGCGGCACCCGCGCCACGCATCAGCCGAACCCGGTGGTGGGCGAGGTCAACTCGCTGCGCGCGGCCCGCATCTTCGAGGAGCAGGCTCCGCACCGCCTGTTCGGCGCGAACGCGGGCGCCACCTGCCCCGGCAACGCGGTCGACGCGGCCGACGAGGCCGACGAGGGCGCCGCCGACGTCGCCGAGCCGACGCAGGACTGACTCCGGGCCGGGCG
>JAAZLF010000711.1 GCA_012799425.1 Actinomycetales bacterium
CCCCGGGGGCCAGAACCCGGGAGGCCCGGGACCCGGGAGGTCCGGGCCTCACGGCCGCACGGGTTGCCTGGAGCGCGCGGGAGGCTCGGGCCGCACGGGTTGCCTGGGGCGCGTGGGCGCGATTCCCCGTCGCGCTACCGGGGCGGGAGCACGTCGTAGCGCAGCTGGACCATGCCGTTGTCGAAGCGCTGTTCATGCCGCAGCGCGAGGTCGAGGCGGTGGTCCGGCAGGAACCGCAGCCCGCCGCCGAGGGCCACGGGGCACAGGAGGAGGTCGATGCGGTCTACAAGACCATGTCGGATCGCCTCGGCCGCGAGAGTGGGACCGTCGATGGTCACATCGCCCTTCGCCTCGGCCTTGATCTGCGCGACGTCCTCGGGGTCGAAGCGGGAGCGCAACTGCGTGCGAGTGGTGTGGACTGCCTCGAGGGTGCGGGAGTAGACGACCTTGTCGGCGCGCTGCCAAACCTGGGCGAACTGTGTGGACTGGGGTGACTGCTCAAGGACCTCGGGATCGGTCTCCCAGACCGCCATCATCTCGTACATCCGCCTCCCCGGCAGGTATGTGTCGGCCGCCGAGGTCTCCTCATTGATCGCGGCGAGAACCTGCTCGTCGGGCTGCGCCCAGGAGGCGAATTCGCCCTCGCGATCTGCGACGTAGCCGTCGAGAGACGCGATCATCGAGTACACCAGCTTGCCCATGACTCTCCTTTGAGTTCGGCCTGGGTCATCGCCTCGGTGCCGCCATCGCGATGAGGGCTGTATCGACCAAGACCAGTTGCTTCTCAGGATCAGTTGGAAGACTACTTTAGACTGATTGCATGTCGCAAGCAGATGGCGTAGATGAACTGCAGGTCGTAGAGGGCAGGTCCGGGTGCCCGATCAATATGACGGTCGAAGTGCTCGGGGACCGCTGGAGCCTGGTGGTGCTGCGAGACATCACCTTCGGTGGTCATCGGCGCTTCCGCGAGTTGCTGCGTCATTCCGCCGAGGGGATCGCTTCTAACGTACTGGCCGACCGGCTCAAGCGAATGTCAGCCGTAGGCCTGCTCAGCCGTCACGGCGACCCGGGTCATCGGCAGAGAGTCGATTACCGCCTGACCGAGGCCGCAATCCAGCTGGTGCCGGTGATGGCGCATCTCGGCGCCTGGGGATCTCGCTGGCTGCCCACCTCTGCCGAACTCGCGATTCGTGCTGAGCTGCTGGCCGACGGGGGCCCCGAACTGTGGTCACGGTTCATGGATGAACTGCGTGATGTGCACCTGCGGGGAGGCGATTCTCCGGACGACGGCGTGCTGGCCGAGCTGACTGCTGCCCACGAACGGGTGGCATCGGCGCGGAGGTAGCGAGTCCGCAGCAGAGGTGGGAGGTGGATTAGATCGTCACCTACGACAGGGTGCTGTGGATTGCACTTCTGAAGCTCTCCATGCGCGCTCGGGCTTCCGTGCTTCTCCCGACACGGTCTGATGTTCGCGATTCTGGGGATGACTCCTTCTGTTCGAGCTTCTGAGAGGCGAAGCAACGCGCTGATTTCGCCGTGGTGCTGAATAGCGAGGCACGTTGGGAAGTTAAACATCATGGTGATCGGTTGCGGAACGCGGTGGAATTCCGATTCAACGTGTAACTGGGCAGCTTCTGGCGCGCGTTTCAGGGGTGGCCGCAACACCCCTGGACCTGGAGGTGCGCGATGGCCGCTTGAGGTGGGCCGTGGGCCGGTATGCCTGGTGTTCCGGCTGAGCCGATTCCTGGCTGTCTGACGAGCGCGCCCCAGAAATACAGTCGGCACTACTTTCCACCCCACGGACTCCCCGCCCCCGTAAGGTCAGCGGTCCAGTTCGAGGCGAGACCATGCCACGCACACGAGCACGGAGGACCCGAGGGCGATCACCCCGGTGAGTCCGAGCTGCAGCGGTGTGACAGCTGTGCCATCGCTCATGGCCCAGAGCGCGGGCGTTGCCAGCGGCATCCAGCCTCCGGCCCCGGCGAGTGCTCCGATTTGCGCGGCAATGACGAGCGCGATCGTGGTGCCAACAGCGGCGAGCAGGGAGCGCGTGAGAGTCGCAATCCACGCTGCGGGGATCGCGATGCCCCCAGAGAACACCGCCAGCGCGCATAGTCGTCCAAGCGCGGCCCAGGCGGCGTTGCTTGGTGGGCCGTAGCCGATCAGCAGCCCGATGGCGAGCACGCTGAGCGTGAGAGCGATGCTCACCGCGGTCACCCATAGTGCGTAAACGATGAGCTTGGCGATGGCGATCTGTGTGCGGCTTACGGGCAGCGCGAACAACCCGCTGATGGTGTCGTCGGTGAACTCCCGCCCGAACATCCAAGCCAGCACGATCCCGAAGCCGAGTACTCCAGCGACTGCGCTGATCTGCGTTGCTCCTGCTAGAAGGCCGCTCCAGTCGAGAACCGCAGCAGGCCCGGCCTGGGCTATCAGTTCTGGATTCCCGGCTGCCACGCCGACGGTGATACTGCCAAGGAGCGAGAGCATGCCGACGACCACGGCG
>JAAZLF010000712.1 GCA_012799425.1 Actinomycetales bacterium
CTCGGCGTCGCCGGTGGAGACGGCGGCCTTCACCTTGCGGGTGTAGGTCTTCAGCTCGGACTTGACGGCACGGTTGCGCAGACGCGCCTTCTCGTTCGTCTTGTTCCGCTTGATCTGGGACTTGATGTTTGCCACGGGGACTCTTCTCTAGTGCTGCTGCGGTGGATCGTCCGCGACGGCCGAGGAACGGGGCCGACGGGGACGGCGGTGGGGATTCGCCTGGAGACGTCGGACCCGGGTCGCTGCCACGGGTACTCGCCCGGGTCGCACGAAACGTCATCCCTGACACGGCGGGACCACGTCATGCGCACACCGAACGGTATGTCACACATACAGGGAAGGACATTACCAGAGGTGCCGCCCCGGCCCCTCCCCGGTGTGCGGCGTGTCTCGTGGCCGTCGTGCCAGGTCAGCCCCAGCCATGCAGGGACCGGACGGCGGCCGCGACCCGATCGTAGCGCTCGCGGTCCAGCCGGGCGCCTTCGCGGCGCACCGCCTCGGGCGGAAGACGCAGCAGACGATCCGCCCGCACCTCGGAAGGGCGACCCTGGCCGTCCCAGTCGCCGGAACCGATGTCCACCCAGGTCGCACCGTGCTGATCGGTGGTGACCTCGCCCTCGTCGGCACGATCGCGGGAGGTGAGCATCAGTGCGATCAGCACCTCCCCGGAGCCGTCGGCGCCGCCCGTGGAGGCGTCCTCCTCGGCGATGACCAGCACCGGGCGGTCCTTCCCCTGCGAGAGGTCCTCCTCGTAGGGGACCCAGCCCCACACGATCTCTCCCGGATCGGGGTGCCCGTCACGGCGAGGGGCGTAGTCGAAGGACAGCGGCGCCCGACCCGCACGGTCCGCGAGCGCCTGCGCGCCCCCGCCGGAGGCCGCCTGGTGCTGCCGCGGCCGTTCGAGCGGGCTTCGCTCGCCCCCGGAGCTCCGCTGCTGCCGCGTCGCCGCGCGCACCGCCGCACGGCCGAGGCTGCGGGCGCTGCGGCGTACGGAGGGAGTGTGAGCCGCGGAGCGGAGGGCAGAGGTGAGCCGGGAGACCAGGGACATCGGGATCTCGCTTCCTGAGCGTTCTGCCCCGCGAGGGGAGCGGGGCGGTGTGAGAATGGTAGGCATGTCTGCCAGCTCGCTGTTCCACAGCGCCCGGGCCGGAACCGGCGGCGACGAGATGTTCGCCTCCGACGGCTCCGTGCGCCCCACCTATCAGGCGCTGCACGATGCTCTGGACGGGCTCGGCCTGGAGGAGTTCCGCGCCCGTTCCGATTCCCTGGCCCGCAGCTACCTCGACCAGGGCATCACGTTCGACTACGCCGGCGAGGAGCGCCCCTTCCCGATCGATGCGATCCCGCGGGTGATCGACGCCGAGGAGTGGAGCCGAGTCTCCGCCGGGGTGACGCAGCGCGTGCGCGCTCTCGAGAAGTTCCTCGCGGACCTCTACCAGGACCAGCAGGCGATCGCCGACGGCGTGGTCCCCGTCGAGCTGATCACCTCCTCCCCCTACATGGTCGACGCGATGCGCGGCCACACCCCGCCGAACGGGGTGAGGATCCACATCTCCGGGATCGACCTGGTGAGAGACGGTGCCGGCGACTTCCGCGTGCTCGAGGACAACGTGCGCACGCCCAGCGGGGTCAGCTACGTGCTCTCGAACCGCCGCGCCATGGCGCAGGGCTTCCCGGAGCTGTTCGGTGCGCGGCCGGTGCGCCGCGTCGGCGAGTACCCAGGGCGTCTGCTCGCCGCCCTCCAGGCGGCCGCGCCGGACACCGCAGGGGAGGAGGCCACCGTCGTGGTGCTCACTCCGGGACGCTTCAACAGCGCCTACTTCGAGCACTCGCTGCTGGCTCGCACCATGGGCGTGGATCTCGTGGAGGCCTCGGACCTGGTCGAGCGGGGCGAGCGGGTCTACATGCGCACCACCGCGGGTCTGCGCCGAGTGGACGTGATCTACAAGCGCACCGACGACGACTTCCTGGACCCCGAGGTGTTCCGTCCCGACTCGATGCTCGGGGTGCCGGGCCTGGTCCGCTCGATCCTCGCCGGCAACGTGGTGGTCGCCAACGCCATCGGCAACGGCCTCGGCGACGACAAGCTCACCTACACCTATGTGCCGGATCTGATCCGCTATTACCTGTCCGAGGAGCCGATCCTGCCCAACATCGACACCTGGCGGCTGGAGGAGCCGGAGGCTCTCGAGGA
>JAAZLF010000713.1 GCA_012799425.1 Actinomycetales bacterium
CGCGACCGTGGTCTTGCCGGTGCCGGGGTTGCCCAGGAACAGCGAGTGCATGCTCATCTCGGAGGTGCGCAGGCCGCTCCGAGCCCGGATCTGGTTGAACCGCACCATCTGGGTGAAGCCTTCGATCTGCTCCTTCACCGTGGTGAGCCCCGTCAGCGCCATGATCTCGGCCAGCGGATCATCGCCCTGGTCCTCCCCGCTCGCCGGGGCATCCGCCGATCCGTCGGGGGCGGGAGCGCCCCGAGGGGTGCGGGGCGCGTCGGTGGCGGCTCCGGCCGGCGCATCGACCGGTCCCGAGGTCGCGGCCCTGGTGGAGCTGCTCGCAGGGTCCGGGGCGGTGTCATCGCCGACGTACTCCACGCTGCGGCCGCGCACGTCGGCGGTGCCGCCGTCCTCGCGCAGCACGGCGGTGGTCGCCCCGGGCGGGGTGGTCAACTCCTCGATGCGCAGCTCGGCGCCGAGGGAGGCCATCTCGAGCGTCTCGAGCTCGGTGTCCACCTGTCCCAGGCGGATCGAGGAGCCCTCGCTCGCGACCGCCTGGCGCTTCGCGGCATGGTTCGGCTGGAGGGTCACGTCGCCGGTGATCTCGGAGCCACGGCCGGCCTGGAGCACGCGGGCCTCGCAGCCGTCGAGGGCGACGGTGCTGCCGTTGACGGCGACGAGCCATCCGAGGTCGCTGCGGCGGGCCTCGAGGTGGGCTGCGTCCACGTCGATGTGCGCTCTGTCCTCGTCGACGATCTGCAGGCGGCAGTCGGTGAACGTGGCGCTCGAATCCTTCGCGAGGTACACCGTGGGCACGTCGAGGCCCGGGGCCTGCTCGATCACCAGATCCTCGAGGGTCAGGGTGCTGCCCGGTGTCGCCTGCACCGCGTTCGAGGTGGAGCGTGCGCGCAGGGTCAGGCCCGTCAGCGATCCCTCCGTGTGCTCAGCGACGGTGAGGCAGCCGTGGAGGACCGTCCGCCCGGGTCCGCTGCCGCGCAGATGCATGCTGAACAGCAGCGCGTGCTCGAACTCGTCGAGGTAGTAGTCGCCCTCGTCCAGCACGATCGTGTCGCCGACAGCGGTGCGCGGGAGGATCTCCCGCCGGAAGGCGCGAGCGGCGGACAGCGGCCAGTGCACCTGCTTCGGCGGCGCCGGTGCGTCGACGTCGCGGCTGGTCACTGCGGGGCTGTCGGAGCGGACGACCCCTGCGCCCTTGGTCAGCACGAGGTACTGCTCCCCCTCGGGCAGGTGCGCCTCCCCGATCTCGATGGAGCTCTCCAGGCAGTACCCCTCCCACGGCCCGGTGGGGGCGCTGAGCACGCTCGCGCGCAGCACGCTCTCACCCTGCATGTTCAGGGAGCGCTTCCCGGGTACGGGCGCGAGCTCGAGCGCACCGGCCTGCACGCGGGAGCGCTCGAGGGCGGTGATCGTCTCCGCCGTGACGTCGCTGAGCTCAAGCGTGCTCGCCCGGGCGAACACTGTGCCGAGCTGTGAGCCGGTCGCGGTGAACCGCGAGCCGGCCTGCAGGGTGATCACCTCTGCCCCGTGGGCGCCGCGCACCTCGCAGTCGCTGAGGCTGAGCGTGCTCGACCTGCAGAACAGCGCCGGGTACTTCCCCGCCGGGTCGGCCTCGACGATGCAGCGCTTCAGCAGGGCCGACGTGCCGGGATGCGGCATGTGCACCGCGTTGGTGAAGTGCGGGGCGCGCAGGGTGAGCGACTCCAGCGTGGCTCCGCCGGTGACCTCGATCTTGGTCTCGAGCACCACCTCGGCGGGTTCGCCCGTGCCGCGGATGTGCAGGTCGAAGATCGGGAACGCGTCGATCACGTACTCGCCGGGGCTGAGCAGGATCCGGTCACCCGGCCTGGCGATGCGCAGGGCCTCGTGCAGGGTCTTCCCGAACATCCCGGGACGCACCTTGATCGTCGTCATCCTCGACTGCCTTCCGTGGTTCCCACTGGTGCATTGCCGCCCACTGCGCGGCCCGTTGCGGGAGCCAGCCTAGAACCCGCCCGCGCCCCACTGCGTGCAGGTGTGGACGAACCGCGCTCCCCAGAGCCTCATGAACTCCCAGGCCCGCGCCCACACCATGCTCCTATCCTGGCCGCAGACCACTCCCCGCCCCACAAGGAGACGCCCCGCCATGTCCAGCTATGACCGTTCGTTCATCGACTCCCTGCCCAAGGCGGAGCTGCACCTGCACATCGAAGGAACCCTCGAGCCGGAGCTGAAGCTCGAGCTGGCGCGCCGCAACGGCGTGGACATCGGCCAGAGCACCGTCGAGCAGGTGCGCGACACCTACGACTTCACGGACCTCACCAGCTTCCTGGCCGTGTACTACCCGGCGATGGAGGTGCTCGTGACCGAGCAGGACTTCCACGACCTGGCCATGGACTACTTCCGTCGCGCCGCCGCCGACGGGGTGGTGCGGGCGGAGATCTTCTTCGACCCGCAGGCGCACACCAGCCGCGGGATCGCCTTCTCCACGGTGATCGACGGGCTCTGGTCAGCGGTGCAGGAGGCGGAGTCGCTCGGTGTGGATGCCGCGCTGATCATGTGCTTCCTGCGCGACCACAGCGCGGAGTCGGCCAAGCAGACGCTCGAGGCGTCCCTGCCCTACCGCGACCGGATCCTGGGCGTGGGCCTGGACTCCGATGAGCGCGGCAACCCGCCGGAGAAGTTCGCGGAGACCTTCGCCGCCGCGAAGGAGGCCGGGTTCCGGCTGACGATGCACTGCGACATCGACCAGGAGCAGTCGATCACCAACATCGCCACCGTGCTCCACCAGATCGGGGTGGAGCGCATCGACCACGGCACCAACATCCTCGAGAACCCGGACCTGGTGGCGGAGGCGAAGGAGCGCGGCATCGGCTTCACCTGCTGCCCGCTGTCGAACTCCTTCGTCACCGAGCAGATGAAGGGCGAGGAGATCACCACGCTGCTGCGCCAGGGGCTCAAGGTCTCGATCGCCTCGGACGACCCCGCCTACTTCGGCGGCTACGTGGGCGACAACATCGAGGCGCTCGCCACCGCGCAGCAGCTCACCCGTGACGAGGTGGTGCAGCTGGCTCGCAACTCCCTCGAGATCAGCTGGGCTCCGGCCGAGCGCGTGCAGGGCTGGGTGTCCGCGCTCGAGGAGATCGCCGCCCGCTGAGCGGCGCCGGCGGCAGGGCGGGCCGGGGTCAGCGGGTGATCGCGTGCGCGAGCTCCACGAGCCCCGGCCCGTCGTAGCCCGGCCAGCCGTGCACCGCATCGACCCACTGCGCCGGGATCTCCTCCGCGCCGGTCCAGGCACCGAGCA
>JAAZLF010000068.1 GCA_012799425.1 Actinomycetales bacterium
CCCACCCGCCCCGCTCGCCCATCCGTCACGCCGAGGAGCCTCCCATGACCACCGCACCCACCTCCGTCGCCTGGATCGGGCTGGGCGCCATCGGCACCCCGATGGCCCGCACCGCCGCCGCGGCCGGCTTCCCGGTCGCCGCCTTCGACCTGAACCCCGCCGCCCGGGAGGCCCTCGCGGACGTCGCCGCCCCGGCCGCCTCGGCCCGTGACGCCGCGCGCGGCGCCGACGTGGTGGCCGTGATGGTCGCGACCCCCGAGCAGCTCGACGCCGTCCTCTTCGGTGACGAGGGCATCGCCGAGGTGCTCACCGACGAGACCACGCTGCTGATCATGGCGACCGTCGGCCCCGCCGCGATCGAGCAGACCCTCACCGGGCTCGAGGGCATCACCGCCCGCGTGGTCGACGCCCCCGTCTCCGGCGGCGCCGCCCGCGCTGCCCAGGGCGACCTGCTGGTGATGGTCGGCGGCGAGGACTCCCACGTCGCCGCCGTGCGCCCTCTGCTCGACGCCCTCGCCTCGAACGCGCCCGTGGTGGGGCAGAGGCCCGGTGACGGCCAGCGCTTCAAGATCGTCAACCAGCTGCTGTGCGGCGTGCACATCGCCGCCGCCGGGGAGGCGCTCGCCCTCGCCGACTCCATGGGACTCGATCTCGCACAGGTCCACGAGGTGCTCGGCACCGGCGCGGCCGCCTCCTTCATGTTCGGCGACCGCGGTCGCCGCATGGTCGACGGCGCCTTCGACGACGTCCGTTCCGCGCTGACCATCTTCGTCAAGGACATGGGCCTGGTCGCCGAGGCCGCGCAGGGGGTCGGCCAGGAGGTGCCGCTGGCGAGCTCCGCGCAGCAGGTCTACCATCGCGGCAGCGAGCTGGGCTGGGATCGCCGCGACGACTCGATCGTCTACGAGGTGCTGCGGGGCCGGCGCGACTGAGCCCGCCGCACGCCCACGAAGGGCGGTGCCGAGGCACGCTGCGGGGCGGTGTCATCGCCGACGAAAGTCGGTGCCCGTCCCCTGCAGATCCTGATGGGATGGAACTGTCGGAGCCGAGGAACAGCGAAGGAGCGCGGCATGACGACGCCGGACCATCCGCAGGATCACGGCGAGGGAGAGGCGGAGCCCTCGACCACGGAGACGCCGCAGGCGCGTCGTGGCAGGTACGTCGGTGTGGGGATCGCCCTGGGCACGGGCCTGGGGATCGCTTTCGGGGCGCTGTTCGGCCTGCTCGTCCTCGACAACATCGGGTTCGGTCTGCCGTTCGGCATGTGCCTGGGCGTCGCGATCGGCGCGGCGATCGGCTCCCAGCGCGCCGCGGCCGCTGATCGGGCGGAGGCGGGCGAGGGCCCGACCGGGCCGGAGGCCGGCCCCACGGGGTGAGGCTCAGCTGCGGGTGCGCACCCCGGTCACGCCTCCGTCGATCGACAGCAGCACGCCCACGGTCGAGCGGTTGCGGGGCGAGGAGAGATAGCAGTGCGCCTCGGCGACCTCCTCGGGGGAGACCAGGCGCTTGTGGGGCTGGCGCGCCTCGAGCGCGGCCCGCTCGGCGACCGGATCCGCCGCTTTCTCGAGCAGGCGGCCCACCCAGGGGGTGTCGGCGGTGCCGGGGAGCACGGCGTTGACGCGGATGCCCTCGCCGACCAGGTCCGCGGCCATCGCGAGGGTCATCGACTGCACGGCGCCCTTCGTGGCGGAGTAGAGCACCCGCTGCGGCAGGCCCACCGCGGAGGCGATCGAGGCGGTGTTGACGATCGCGGCGCTCTCGGAGCAGCACAGGTGCGGCAGAGCGGCGCGGACCACCCGCGCCACGGAGGTGACGTTGACGTCGAGCACGCGGGCCCATTCGGCGTCGTCGTTGTCGGCGATGCCGCCCTGGGCGCCGATCCCGGCGTTGTTGATCACGATGTCCAGGCCGCCGAGCTGCGCGGCGGCGCTGCCCACCGCCGTATCGACGCTCGCGGAGTCCGCGACGTCGCAGCGCAGGGCGAGAGCGCCCTCAGGGGCGCCGTCCGGGTGCAGGTCGAGCACGGCCACGCGGGCGCCGCGGGCCATCAGGGCGGTCGCTGTCGCGGCCCCGATGCCGGAGGCACCGCCGGTCACCAGGGCGCACAGGCCGGAGAATTCCCCGTCCCGGCTCTGCGGGGTGTTCGCGTGTGGTGGGGCGGGGGTGTGGGACACGGAGGACTCCTCGGAGCAGGGCGGGGGCGGACCAGCCCAGTCATCCTAACTCTGCGCCCCCCGTCACAGTCCAGCCCTGCAAACGACCACGCGTTTACGGCGCGTTTGCGGGTGTGGCCTTGCGACACCTCCGGTAGACGTAGGATGATCGGTGTGATCGTCGAGGCTCGGGTACTCGGCGACAGCGAACGTATTCGCGCCCGATCTCGAAC
>JAAZLF010000714.1 GCA_012799425.1 Actinomycetales bacterium
CGGCGCCTCGCCCGCGAGGCGGCCGAGCGCCGCGCGCACGAGACCCAGGAGCTCGCGCGGCACCCGTGACCCGGGCGCACAGCGCGGAGGGCTCAGCGCAGGCCGTGCCCGAGCGGGAACGCCTCCCCCGTGCCGTCGGCCTGCGGGATCGCGACCGGGAGCTTCCCGCGAGTGCGCACCGTGCCGGTGAGGACACCGGCGAGCGCCTGCAGCGAGGCATCGGCGTTGCCGTAGGCGGCGAGTGACACCGCCACCTCCCCCACGTGCACCACGTCGTAGGGGTTGCGCAGCGAAGCGTGGATGACCGGGACCCCGGTCGTGACGAGCGCGTCGACCAGCTCCACCTGCGCCGCGGGCGTGACGAAGCCGGCCGAGGAGGTGAACACCAGCACCGCGTCGACGCCCGCGGCGACTTCGGCGGCTTGCTCGGGGGCCGGGTCCGGGAGGGCGGTGACCTTGAGCCCCTGCTCGGCGAGCTCGCGGGAGGTCACCTCGAACTTCGCGACGGTGCCTGCGCCGGTGATCAGCACGCTCGCTCCGCTCGCGAGCGGGAGGGTGCTGCCGTCGTCGGTGATCCGGGTGATCGAGTCCTCGGCCATCCGCTGGGCCGTGCTCATCGAGCGGCGGGTGCCGATCGAGCTCACGGCCCCGGCAGGATCGACGTGCACCTGCTCGAACAGGCCGCGCTCGAGCTTCTGGCGCAGGATGCGACGCACGGACCGGTCCAGCCGCTCCTCGGTGATCTCGCCGCCCGCGACCGCCTCGCGCACACCGCCGATCGCGACGGTGAGGTCCGGCGGCATGAGCATCTGGTCGGCGCCGGCGAGGATCGCCTCGACCGGGACGCGGTCATCGCTGAACAGCGTGCGCACTCCGTCCATGGCGAGGGAGTCGGTCACGATCACGCCCTCGAAGCCGAGCTCCTCGCGCAGCAGGCCGGTGAGGATCGGGTGGGAGAGGGTCGCCGGCACTCCGGAATCATCGAGCACGGGAACCACGATGTGCGCGGTCATGATCGAGTCGATGCCCTCCTCGATCGCGGCGCGGAAAGGCGGCAGATCGAGCTCGTCGAGCTCCTCGCGGGTGTGGTCGATGACCGGCAGGCCCAGGTGGGAGTCCACGGCGGTGTCGCCGTGGCCGGGGAAATGCTTGGCCGAGGCCGAGCAGTTCGCGCCCTGCAGGCCCTTGATCTGCGCGGCGGCCAGCTGGGCCACGGCGCGGGGATCGGCGCCCAGGGAGCGCACACCGATCACGGGGTTCTGCGCCTCGACGTTGACATCCGCGACCGGGGAGAAGGCCTGGTGGAGTCCTGCGGCGCGGATCTCGGTGCCGATGATGTCGCCGGCCTTGCGGGCATGGGCGCGCGATCCGGTGGCGCCGAGCGCCATCTGGCCCGGCAGCGGGGTGGCGGGCTCCGGCAGCCGGTAGACCACCCCGCGCTCCTCATCGGCGCTGATGATCAGCGGGATGCCGCTGGATTCCAGGGCGGCGTCCTGGGCGTCGTTGCACAGGGTGGCGATCTGCTCGATGTCCTCGAGGTTCTCGCTCCACACGAAGTAGATCAGTCCGCCCACGTGATGGGTGCGGACGATCTCGGCGATGGTGTCCACGCCGGTGGTCGAGGTGTTCGAGGCGTGCTCCTGATCGGCGCGTGCACCGTAGCCGACGGCCACGAACAGCTGGCCGATCTTCTGCTCGATGCTCATGCCGGCGAGGATCTCCTCGATCCGGTCCTCGTGCCGGCCCGTGCCGGGTGCGGCATGGGCCGCGGGCACGGTGAGAGCGGCACCGGCGCCGGCCAGCGCGACCGCGGAGAAGCCGCGGCGACTGAGGTGGGGACGGGGATGCGGGGTATGCATGGGGTGCTCCTGCTCAGTAGCGGCGGTAGCGCTGGGTGGTGGCCTGGAAGCGGCGGGACTCGCGGCGCCACGCCGTGACGATCGATTCGGGGCTCGCCCCGTCCTCGAGCATCATGCGGGTGCGTTTGGTGCCGGTGAGCTTGTCGACCCAGCACTCGTCGGCCTCGGTGCGGCAGTCCTCGCCCTCGCGCCAGTCGACCTCCTCGACGGTGCGCAGCAGCGCGGCGAGCACGTGGATGCCGGTGCGCACGGGCTCGTAGGCCTCGAGGTCGGTGACGTGGATCTGCAGGCCTCCGCAGAACTCGCCGGCGTGCTTGGAGGTGGTGGGGGTGGCGAACATCGGCCGGCAGAGCACGCCCGGCAGCTCGGCGCCGTCCAGCTCGGCGATGAGCGCCTCCACGTGGGACTCGGTGATGAAGGGGGCGCCGAACCAGAGGAACGGGGTGGTGGTGCCGCGACCCTCGGAGATGTTCAGCGCCTCGATCAAACCGGTGCCGGCGTAGACCACGGCGGTCTCGGGGGTGGGGATGTTCGGGGAGGGCAGCACCCACGGCAGATCTGCGGCGAGCGGATCCTCGGGGTCGTAGCCGCTCATCTCGACCACCTCGAGATCGATGGCGCCGTCGAGGAACTCGCCGTTGAACAGCAGGGCCAGCTCGCCGACGGTGAGGCCGTGGGTCTGCGGGATCTCCCGCAGCCCCACGAAGGAGGACAGCTCGGGCTCGAGCACGAAGCCCTCGATGTCAGTGCCCAGGGGGTTCGGGCGGTCCAGCACGATGAAGCGCTTGTCGTTCTCGCCGGCCGCCTCCATCGCGTAGTAGAGCGTCCAGATATAGGTGTAGAAGCGGGTGCCGATGTCCTGGATGTCGAAGACGAGCACGTCGAGGTCCTCGAGCATCTCCGGGGTGGGCTTCTGGGTCTCGCCGTACAGGGAGCGCACCTCGAGCCCGGTCTTCTCGTCGATGTAGTCGCCGACGGATCCGCCGGCAGGTTCGGCACCGCGCACGCCGTGCTCGGGGCCGAACAGGGCGGCCATCGTGAAGCCGCCCTCCTCCTGCGCGGCGACCAGCAGATCGATCGTGGAGCGCAGGGAGCTGTCGGTGCCGGTGGGGTTGGTGATCAGGCCGACGCGCGCCTCACGCAGCGTCTCCATCGCCTCGCCCTCGAGCAGGTTCTCGACGCCGAGGCGGAAGCCGCCGCCGGCGTCGCCCCCACCACGGCCGGCGCCCCTCCCCTGGCCTCTTCCGCCCGGCGCCGCATGCGCGGCGCCCGCACCGGCGAGCACCGCGCCGGCGGGCAGGGCGCCGAGGGAGGCGAGGACCCTGCGTCGCGCGGGCCGGGTCTCCTCGCCTGTCGTCGGCTCCGTCTGTCTCGGTGCTGCCTGGTTCACGAGGGGACCTCCGTCATCGTCGTCGGATCGTGCGCGCGGGAGCGGCGCCCCCGCGTATGGGCACACGGTCGAGCACGCTAACAACCCTGTGTCGCCGGTCACAACCGTGGCGGGCATCGCCCCACGTGGGACCGCGTGGCGGTCGGTCCTCGCGATGCCGCTCAGCTCTCGTCGTCGCCCACGACGCCCTTGCGCAGCATGATGCATCCGTACTTGCGGGCCTCCAGAGTGCGGACCACGGCGAAGACCTCCCGCCCACGGTCGTAGAAGTCGAAGCGGTCGATCCGCTCGAGCCGATCGGCGCGGACGGCGACGGCCTCTTCGAGCTGGGCCTGGACCTCCTCCCCCGTGCCGGGCTCCGGGGTCATGAGCGTGACGGAGGGGCCGGCGTACATGTCGATCGGCAGCACAGTGCGCACCGCTCGCACCGCCTCCGGGGAGGGCACGGCCAGGTCGATCACGGGGACCCCCATCGCATGGGAGGGGTAGTGGGCGTCGGTGATCAGCAGGGTGTCGTCGTGGCCCATGTGGTCCAGCAGTCGCAGCAGATCGCCGCTGAGCAGGGGGTCGATTCCGGTGAGCATGAGAGGCGGGTCCTTCCGTCGGGCATCGATGGTGGGGCGGTCAGTGCAGGTCAGTGCAGGGACAGGGTCTCGACCGCGCGCAGCGAGTCGCGGATCGTGCGCTGGGCGTGCGCGGCGAGGTCGGCAGAGTCCTCCCAGAGGTTCCTCCACACCCCGAGAGTGTTCGACAGCGCAGGGCTGACCACGGCGCTGGAGAACGACTCGAAGACGATCGGCCCGCACCCACGAACACGAACTTTCATCGGGCCTTTACGGTCAGTGGCATGCGCAG
>JAAZLF010000715.1 GCA_012799425.1 Actinomycetales bacterium
CCGCAGCCGGTCCACGCCCGCGCTGACACGGGGGTCGTCGGCCGGGAGGCCCGGGCCGACGACGAGGGCGTCGGTGCGTCCCATCTGGCCGAGATCGACGGCTCCTGTCTCCCCGGAGCCGCTCTCGAGGCGGTGGCCCACGATCTCGGGACGTTCGCGCAGCACCAGGTCCAGCACTGCTGCGGGGGCGAGCACCCGGACCATTCCTGCTCCGGCCCGCGCGGAACCGGAGGCCGCGAGCACCGCAGCGCCCGGGAACTGCTCGCTGCCCGCGGCCAGTGCGACCACCCCGCGGGTGTACTTGCTGTCCTCGCGTCGTGCGCGCGGCAGCAGGGCGCGTGCGTCCTCGTCCGTCAGCCGTTCCACGGCGGCGACGGCGGGCAGGTGTGCACCGATCCCGAGATCCACCAGTCGGATCCTGCCTGCGAGCTCCGCACCCCCGGGAAGCAGCAGCCCCGCCTTGACCGCCCCGAAGGTGAGCGTCTCCTCGGCCGGGAGCGCCTCGCTGTCGGCCCTGCCGGTGGTGGCGTCGACGAAGCTCGGCAGGTCCACCGCGATCACCGGCACGGCCTGCTGCCACACGGCGTCCAGGAGCGGCCTGCACTCGGCGGGGGACTCGGGGCGCCCTCCGATGCCCACGATCGCATCGAGGACCAGATCGGTGCGGACGAGCAGATCATCGAGCTGAGCCGGGGAGAGATCGACGAGACGGTGCAGGGTTCCGCCGGCGTCCCGGAGCGCGGCAGCACCCTCCTCATGGACCCGGGCGGCGGTCGCGACGGCGTCGGCCGCGATCCCCTCACGGCGCAGCATCGCCGCGGCGTGGAGCCCGTCGCCTCCGTTGGCGCCGGCGCCGGCCAGCACGAGGACCCGTCGTGATGCGCTGCCGTGCTCTGTGCCGAACCGGGCGACGACGTGGTCGGCCAGCGCCCGGGCGGCGCGGAGCATGAGCGGCTCCCCCGCTGCGAGCAGGGGCGCCTCGGCGTCCCGCACCGCCTGGGCGTCGTAGCCGCGGATCATCGCAGTGCTCCTCCGTCGGCCGTCAGCGCGGGATTCTCGGTGCCCGGCCCGCGCTCGGCGACCACGATGGCGGTGGCGATCTCCCCGTCATGGGAGAGGGACAGGTGCAGGTGCGCCACGCCCAGCGCCTCCGCGGCGCGCAGCGTCGCGCCGCGCAGTCGCAGATAGGGGCGGCGCACCCGGGTGCGCTCGACCGTGACGTCCTGCCAGGAGAAGTCTCCGGGCGCGCCGAGGGCCTTCCCGACAGCCTCCTTCGCGGCGACGCGAGCGGCGCGGGAGGCCGCGGAGAGGCCGCGCTCGGCAGGGGTCAGCAGCCTCTCGAGCAGCGCCGGGGTCCGCTCGAGCATCTCGCTCAGGCGCCCGATCTCGACCACGTCGATGCCGACGCCGACCACGGTGCCATCGTCCCGGGGCGCGAACGCCCGGCCCCCGAAGTCGTCGTCGGGGCCGGGCGTCGGCGTCGCGGTCGGGAAAGTGCTCACCCCGGCAGTATCACACCCCGGGCTGGGCGGGAGCGAGATGCCTGGTCACTCCACGGTGACGGACTTCGCCAGGTTGCGGGGACGGTCCACGTCCAGTCCTCTGGCAGTGGCGAGCTCGCAGGAGAAGATCTGCAGCGGGATCACGGTCAGCAGCGCCGCGAACAGGGTGCGGGTGGCGGGCACGCGGATCACCTCGTCCGCGTAGGGCAGCACCGCGTCATCACCCTCCTCGGCGATGACGATCGTCCGCGCGCCCCGTGCCCGGATCTCCTGGATGTTCGTCACGATCTTCGAGTGCAGGATCTCCCTGCCCTGCGGCGACGGAACCACGACGACGACCGGGAGGTCCTCCTCGATCAGGGCGATCGGGCCGTGCTTGAGCTCCCCGGCAGGGAAACCCTCCGCGTGGATGTAGGCCAGCTCCTTGAGCTTCAGCGCACCTTCCAGGGCGACCGGATAGCCGACGTGCCTGCCGAGGAAGAGCATCGTCGGAATAGGTCCGAGCTCCTCGGCAAGCTCGTGGATCTGGCCCATGAGGCCGAGAACCCGCTCGATCTTCGCGGGGATCTCCTCCAGCTGGTCGAAGATCGACTCGATCTCGTCCGGGTACTTCGTGCCGCGGGCCTGGGC
>JAAZLF010000716.1 GCA_012799425.1 Actinomycetales bacterium
GACCGCCGGGCTGCTGATCGCGGGTGAGCCGCTGCTGGCCGCCTTCGGCCCCTCCGAGGAGGTGCTCTCCGAAGCGCTGACCTACCTGCACATCAGCGCCTGGGGGCTGCCTGCGATGCTCGCCGTCCAGGCCGCGACCGGGCTGGTGCGCGGGCTGCAGGACGCGAAGCTGCCGCTGATCGTCGCCGTCGGCGGGGCGCTCGCGAACATCCCGCTGAACGCCGTGCTGATCTTCGGGCTCGACCTCGGCATCGCCGGCTCCGCGTTCGGCACCATCGCGTGCCAGTGGGGCATGGCGCTGGTGCTGCTGGGCGTGATCGTGCGCCGCGCGCGGGCCGAGGGCATCGCGCTGCTGCCGCACGCGACGAACCTCGTGGCCGTGGGCCGTGACGCGGTGCCGATGTTCGTGCGCACCCTCGGCCTGCGGGTCGTGGTGATCACCGCGACGGTGGTCGCGACCCGGCTCGGCGACGTGCAGCTGGCCGCGCACCAGCTGAGCATGACCGTGTTCGCGATGCTCTCGCTCGCGCTGGACTCCCTGGCGATCGCCGGGCAGGCCCTCACCGGCCGGTACCTCGGCGCCTCGGACCCGCGCACCGTCCATGCCGTGACCCGGCGCCTGATGACCTGGGGCGTGCTCGGCGGCGGCGTGGTCTCCGTGGTGCTGCTGGCCGCGAGCTACGTGGTCCCCGAGCTGTTCACCCCCGACCCCGCCGTGCAGGAGAGCCTGCGCGCCGCGCTGTGGGTGCTGGTGGCCACCCAGCCGATCGCCGGGTACGTGTTCGTGCTCGACGGGGTGCTGATGGGCGCGGGCGACGCCCCCTACCTCGCGAAGGTCGGCTCCCTCATCGCCGTCGCGATCCTGCCCGGCGCCACGCTGGTGGCCTGGTGGGCGCCGCAGGGCCCGCTGGGCCTGGCGATGCTGTGGCTGGCCTGCAACTTCCTGTTCATGGTGCTTCGCGCGGTGAGCCTGGGACTGCGCGTGCGCACCGACGCCTGGATGCGGCTCGGTGGCTGAGGCGGCGGGGCGGCTGAGGCGGCGGGGCGCAGCGTGCCCACTCCAGGATCGGTCGATTCCGAGCCCGAACCGGTGCCGATATGGCTCGGGATCGACCGGGATCCGTGCTGGTCGCCGGGAGGGGCGGGTGCGCGCTCCCGAGCGCGGGCCTCCGGCGTGCGCGGCTCAGCCCTGGACAGCGGCTCGGGAGCCGATGAAAGCCTGCACCGTGGCCTCGATATCGGCCTCCGTGTGCGCGGCGGAGAGCTGCACCCGGATCCGTGCCTCGCCCTGCGGCACCACCGGGTACGAGAAGGCGGTGACGAACACGCCCCGCTCGAGCATCGCATCGGCCATCTTCCCTGCCAGCGCCGCGTCCCCGAACATCACCGGCACGATCGCGTGCTCGCCCGGGAGCAGGTCGAAGCCCTCCTCGCCCATCCTCGAGCGGAAAAGCTCCGCATTGCGGAACAGGGTCTCGCGCAGCTCGCCGCTGCCCTCCACCAGCTCGAGCGCGGCGAGCGTCGCGGCCACGATCGACGGTGCCAGGGAGTTGGAGAACAGGTAGGGGCGGCCCTGCTGGCGCAGCATCGCCACGATCTCCCGTCGGCCCGAGACGTAGCCTCCGCTCGCACCGCCGAGGGCCTTGCCGAAAGTGCCGGTGTAGATGTCCACCCGGTCAGAGACCCCGAAATGCTCGGGGGTGCCGGCACCGGTCTCGCCCATGAAGCCCACCGCATGGGAGTCATCGACCATCACCAGCGCCCCGAACTCCTCCGCCAGGTCGCAGATCCCGGGCAGCGGGGCGAGGAAGCCGTCCATCGAGAAGACGCCGTCGGTGACGATGATCGTGCGCCGCGCTCCCCTGCCCTCGCGCAGCACCCCGGCCGCCTCCAGCTGAGCGCGCAGGTCCTCGAGGTCGGCGTTGCGGTACCGGAAGCGATGGGCCTTGGACAGGCGGATCCCGTCGATCAGGGAGGCATGGTTCAGAGCGTCGGAGATGATCGCGTCCTCCGCACCGAACAGCGGAGCGAACACCGCGCCGTTGGCGTCGAAGCAGGAGGAGAACAGGATCGTGTCCTCCGTGCCGAGGAACGCGGAGACCGACCGCTCGAGCTGCAGGTGCAGATCCTGGGTGCCGCAGATGAACCGCACCGAGGCCATGCCGAAGCCGCGCTCGTCCAGCGCCCGCTTCGCGGCGGCGATGATCTCGGGATGGTCGGCCAGGCCCAGGTAGTTGTTGGCGCAGAAGTTCAGCACCTCGGCGCCATCACGGCCGACGGGCCCTGCGGTGATGCGGCCCGACTGCGGGGTGGAGATGACGCGCTCGTGCTTGAACGTGCCGGCCTGCTCGATCGCGGCGAGCTCGGCGGTGAGCTGCTCCTTGAGGTCCGTGTACATGGTGGGGCGGGTCCTTCCTGGCGGCGGTGCGCGGGGTGGGGGCGTGGTGCGCTGGGCATGCGAGGCGCGGGCGGGTCAGCTGTCCAGGGCGCTCCAGTCCAGCACCACCTTGCCGGCGGTGCCGGCCTTGGCGATCTCGAAGCCGCGCCGCCATTCCTGCGCGGGGATGACGTCGGTGATCGTGCGCAGGATCGAGGTGCGCAGCACCTCGGAGGTGCTGAGCATCGCGGACATCACGTTCCAGGTCTCGAACATCTCCCGGCCGTAGATGCCCTGCAGGGTGAGCATGCGGGTGACGACCATGGTCCAGTCGATCTCGAACTGCTGCGCGGGCAGGCCCAGCAGCGCGATCGTGCCGCCGTGGTTCATGTTCTCGATCATCTCCTGCAGAGCCCGGGCCTGCCCGGAGATCTCCAGGCCCACGTCGAAGCCCTCCCGCATGCCGAGGCGACGCTGGGCATCGCGCACCTTCATGCTCGCCACATCCAGCACTACGTCGGCCCCGCAGCCCTCTGCCATCGCCAGGCGCTCCGGGGAGACATCGGTGATGGTGATGTAGCGGGCCCCGGCGTGGCGGGCGACGGCCGCGGCCATCTGCCCGATCGGCCCGGCGCCGGTGATCAGCACGTCCTCCCCCACCAGGGGGAACTTCAGCGCGGTGTGCACGGCGTTGCCGAGCGGGTCGAAGACGGCGCCGAGCTCGGGCGTGATCAGCTCCTCGCCGCCGTCATGCTCGTGCACCCACACGTTCTGGTGCGGGAGGGTCACGTGCTCGGCGAACGCGCCGTCGCGCTGCACGCCGATCGAGCGGGTGCGGATGCACATCTGGCGACGGCCGGCGCGGCAGTTGCGGCACATCCCGCACACCACGTGGCCCTCGCCGGAGACGCGGTCGCCCACGCTCACGTCGGCGACCTCCTGCCCGACCTCCACCACCTCGCCGTAGAACTCGTGGCCCGGGGTGAAGGGCACCGTGTCGCACATGGTCTGCGCGGAGGTGTCCCAGTCCAGGATGTGCAGATCGGTGCCGCAGATGCCGGTGCGCAGCACCCGCACCTTCACGTCCCAGGGGCCGCATCCGGGCTCGGGGACCGTGGCCCATTCCAGGCCCGCGCCGGGTGCCGGCTTGCGCAGAGCGCGCATCTGCTCTCCTCGTCCTCGCGTCGTCGCAAGAGCGCCGTTCGGGCCGGCGCGTGGCCCAAGCTATCGCAGCGGCGGGGCCGGGGAGGTCGAATCGGGCCCGACGACGACGATCCCGGCCCCGACCCCCTGTGCGGGGGCCGGGGCCGGGATCTGCTCTGCGATTCCTCACC
>JAAZLF010000717.1 GCA_012799425.1 Actinomycetales bacterium
AGGAGTTCATGGCCTTCGACGCGGAGCTCGAGGAGGCCGGGGTGCTGGCCGGCGGGTTCGCCCTGGCCGAGCCGGAGGAGGCCACCAGCCTGTCCAAGGCCTCCCGGGACACCGAGCCGGTGATCACGGCCGGCCCGTACGCCGAGAGCCGGGAGTTCGTGGGCGGGACGATCGTGCTCGATGTCGACTCGCTCGACGAGGCGCTGGCGTGGGCGGAGAAGTGCCCCGGCGCGATCGGGGGGCGCGTCGAGATCCGGGCGATGCTGGGGTTCTGAGCGCGATGGTCCGCGAGGCGGCGCAGGAGGAGCCGGCGGCGCGTGATGTGCTGGCCCAGGTCCACCGGGAGGAGCATCCGCGACTGCTGGCCACGCTGGTTCACCGTTTCGGGGACCTCGAGCTCGCCGAAGACGCCGCCCAGGAGGCGATGGAGGCCGCGCTGCGCACCTGGCCCGAGCGGGGCGTGCCGCAGCAGCCGCTGGCTTGGCTGATCACCACCGCGCGCCGCGCCGCCCTGGACCGGGTGCGGCGCGACGCCACCTACGCGCGCCGCCTCGCCGAGCTGCATCTGCAGCAGGACCGGCCGGCGGCCCCGCAGGATCCGGCGGCCCCGGCCGATGCCTCGCTGCTGGCCGGGCAGGACATGCCCGATGACCGGCTGGCGATGCTCATGAGCTGCTGTCATCCCGCGCTCGCCCCGGCGGACCGGATCGCGCTGATGCTGCGCTTCGTCGGCGCCCTGAGCACCGCCGAGGTCGCGGCGGCCCTGCTGGTGCCCGTGCCGACCATGGCCGCGCGCCTGACCCGGGCCAAGCAGCGCCTGAGGACCCACCGGATCCGCCTGAGCGTGCCCGAGGATCCGCGGGAGCGGGCACGCCGCCTGCCCCTGGTGCTCACGGCGATCTCGCTGGTGTTCACCGAGGGATACGCGGCCACCTCGGGGGAGGCACCGATCCGGCGGGAGCTGACCGGGGAGGCGATCCGTCTGGCCCGGATCGTGCACCGCCTGGTGCCGTCAGCCGCCGAGCCGCAGGGGCTGCTGGCGCTGCTGCTGCTGACCGAGGCCCGCTCCCCCGCCCGGGAGGACGCCGAGGGCGTGCCGATCGCGCTCGAGGACCAGGACCGCTCCCGCTGGGACCGGGAGGCGCTCACCGAGGGGCTGGCGCTGGTGGCCGAGGCGGCCGGGCGCGAGGACGCCGCCCGCTTCACCGTGCAGGCGGCGATCGCGGCGGTGCACGCCGAGACGGACCGCTTCGAAGACACCGACTGGGCACAGATCGGGGCGCTGTACTCCCTGCTGCTGCGGCATGGCGAGGACCCGGTGGTGCGGATGAACCGGGCGATCGCCCTGGGGCGGCGTGACGGGCCCGAGCACGGGCTGGCACTGCTCGAAGAGCTCGCCGACGAGCCCGGGCTTGCCGGACACCACCCGTATCACGTGGCTCTGGCGCTGTTCCTCACGGAGGCGGGGCGCCCTGCACAGGCGGCCCCGGCTTGGGAGCGCGCCCTTGACCTGGCCAGCAACTCCGCCGAGCGGCGCTTCATCGAGCGCCGCCGGGACGCAACCCCGGACGCGTCGGGCGGGATACTGGGTCGATGACCACCCCACTGCTGACCGTCGGCCACGGCACCCTGAGCCGTGAGGAGCTCGCCGAGCTGCTGCGCGGCGCCGAGATCGGGCGGCTGGTGGACGTGCGCCGCTTCCCCGGCTCCCGCACCAATGACGCCGCCGCGCGCGGCGCGGTCCAGGAGGTCTGCGACGAGGCCGGGATCGCCTACCGCTGGGACGAGCGGCTGGGCGGGCGGCGCCGACTCACCAAGGACGAGGATGCCGCCTCCCCGGACACCTGGTGGCGGGTGAAGCAATTCCGCGCGTACGCCGGATGGACCCGCAGCGAGGAGTTCCGGGCCGGGATCGAGGAGCTGCGCGGCGACCTGGCACGGGCCCGCACCGCGGTGATGTGCTCGGAGGCGGTGTGGTGGCGCTGCCATCGCCGACTCATCGCCGACGTGATGCTGCTCGAGCACGGGGCCGAGGTGCTCGACCTGATGCACTCCGGCAAGCTGTCCCCGCACGTTCCGAGCGGAGGGGCCCGGCTCGACGAGGACGGGCACGTGGTCTGGGACCTCCCCGACGCGGACTGAGAACGGGCGGGCCCCAAAAAGTCTGGCGATCGCGCCGCACGCGATCTACCGTCGGCCCCATGCACTCCGCCTCCGCACTCCCCCGCACCGCCCTGCTCACCGGTGTGGGCCGCCGCCGCGGCATCGGCGCGGCGATCGCCCGCGGTCTCGCCGCCGACGGTTTCGACCTGGCTCTGAACTATCACGCGCCCTATGACCAGCGCGTGCTCGGTGAACCCTCCGATGTCGAGCAGCTCGCCGAGGAGCTGCGCGCGAGAGGCCGGCGGATCGAGCTGATCCCCAGCGACCTGGAGGATCCCGCCGTCCCCGCGGCCGTCGTCAAGGCGGCTCAGGAGGCACTCGGAACGCTCGGGGCGCTCGTGACCTGCCATTGCGAGTCGGCGGACTCTTCCATCCTGGACACCACGGTGGAGAGCTTCGACCGGCACTACGCGGTCAACGTGCGCGCCACCTGGCTGCTGCTGAAGGCCTTCGCCGAG
>JAAZLF010000718.1 GCA_012799425.1 Actinomycetales bacterium
ATCTCCCAGGTTCGTTCGACCGTCGGGGACGGCCTGGATGGTCATGCCAGATCGAGCTCACTCGCGGTGCGGCCACCGTGCGTACGGCGATGGACGACGCCATGGCGTTCCCGGGTGGTCGATCAGCCCTCGTCTCGCTCACGATTCTTGGCCGTGATCAGCGGTCGAGCGCCTCCGGAAGCATAACAGAACCTCATGCACGGTCGGGGGCGTCCTGCGCCTCGTCGGCCCCCTGGGAGGGCTCGACATCCAGGGGCTGGCGGGCGCGTGCGAGCAGCACCGCCTCGACGAGCACGGCGGAGACTGCGCCGACCAGCAGTGCGAGCCCGATCCAGGGCATCGAGACGCTCTCCACATCCCTCACGGCGATCAGGACGAGGATCACAATGAACATCTTGACGGCCCAGCTGCCGAGCACGGTCGCGGCCATCGAGATCGGGGTGAGCCGTTTGCCGAGGAAGGTGATCGCGACCGTCGGAAGCACCATCACGAGCGTCAGTCCCGAACCGACCAGGGCACCCCACAGGGCTGCGGGATCCGGGCGGGAGGCGGCGATGGCGACCACCACGCCGGCGAGGACGACGCCCACCACGAGCGCGACGAGCGTGGAGCGCTGCATCGCGCGGTCGCCGGCGGCGCGGGGGCGCTTCCTCGGCCGGGTCGCGGGGGCGGGGGTCTCAGGCTGAGGGGACATCGGATTCCTTCCGGTTGCGGCCGGTGCGCCATCTGAGCGGGTCGAAGGTGAGCAGGAGCGCGATCAGCAGCCCGACCACCCAGAAGAGCAGGACGGCGCGCATCGAGACCATGAGCGGCAGCAGCAGGCCCACGGAGATGACCACGGTCCAGGTGTACATGATGAGCACGGCCGTGCGCTTGCTGTGGCCGAGGCTGAGGAGCCGGTGGTGCAGGTGCGCCTTATCGGCGTGGAACGGGGACTTGCCCGAACCGATCCGCCGTACGACGGCCAGGGCGAAATCCAGGAACGGGATGACCATCACCCCGATCGGCAGCAGGATCGGCAGGAACTGACCGAAGAAGTCCGCTCCGGACAGCCGCACCGGATCGACCTGCCCGGTGACCGCGATCGTGCTCGCTGCCAGCAGCAGTCCCAGCAGCATCGAGCCGGAATCTCCCATGAAGATGCGGGCGCGGGTGAGGTTGTGCGGCAGGAAGCCCAGACAGGCTCCGATCATCACCGCGGTGAGCAGGGCGGCCAGCGAGGAGTAGTCGGTCGAGGAGGCGCTGCGGGTGAGGGTGTACGCGTAGAGGAAGAACGCCGAGCCGCCGATCGCCATCACCCCCGCGGCGAGACCGTCGAGCCCGTCCACGAAGTTGACCGCGTTCATGCTCACCACCACCACGAGCACGGTGAGGATCAGCGCGGTGCGCCCGGACAGCACGGTCACACCGTTGATCGGGAGCGTCACCAGGGACACCCCCTGCCAGGCGAGCAGCACCGCTGCGAGCACCTGCCCGGCGAGCTTGGTGACCCAGTCGAGGTCCCACTTGTCATCCGCGGCGCCCAGCTGGCAGACCAGCGCCGCGGCGGCGAGGATCGCCCAGGGCTGGCGGGAGTCGCGGAACAGCCCCTCGAGGAAGGGGACGTTGCTGGCCACGAGCAGTGCGCAGGCGATGCCCGCGAGCATCGCCAGCCCTCCCAGACGCGGGGTCACCGCATCGTGCACATCCCGGTCCCTGACGGCCGTCATCGCCCCGGCACGGCGGGCCAGCAGGCGCACCACCGGTGTCACCAGGTAGGCGACCGCCGCGGCGAGCAGCAGCAGGAACAGATAGATCCTCACCCGGGCGTGTTCTTCGCGTCGTCCTCCGTCCCGACGTCCGCGG
>JAAZLF010000719.1 GCA_012799425.1 Actinomycetales bacterium
CGTGCGGCGCATCGAGAACCCCTCCGCGCACCGCACCCCCGTCGAGGGATCCCTGCCCGTGCGCCTCGTGCCGCGCGGCACCACAGGACCCCGCGAACCCGGCGCCTGACCCGGCCGGGGTCGGCAACCGATGACAACCCTCCGCGTTCGGACCGGTGCCCTTGCGAGGATGGCGGCATGAGCAACGACGCCTTCGTGCCGCACCCCGACAGACTCTTCCCCGCCGACCCCGCCGTCCGTGAGATCGCGCGTGAGCTCTACGAGCTCCAGAAGGACCAGCCGATCGTCTCGCCCCACGGCCACGTCGATCCCCGGCTGCTGCTGGACAACGAGCCGTGGAGCGACCCCACCGCGCTGTTCATCACGCCCGACCACTACGTCAACCGCCTGATGCACGCCCGCGGCGTGGACCTCGCCGACCTCGGCGTGGGCCAGGGCCCGCTGGACGAGGCCGCCTCCCGCAAGGCCTGGCGCCTCCTGGCCGAGCACTGGCACGCCTACGCCGGCACCCCCTCCCGCTACTGGATCGAGCACGTCTTCCACGAGGTCTTCGGCCTCGAGACGGTGCTGAACCCGCGCACCGCCGATGCGATGTACGACGAGATCGCCGAGAAGCTCACCCGCCCGGAGTTCCGCCCCCGCGCCCTGTTCGAGCAGTTCGGGATCACGGTCCTGGCCACCACCGACGACCCCGTGGACGACCTGGCCCCGCACGCCGCGCTCGCGGCCGACGAGACCTTCACCGGCCGGGTCATCCCCACGTTCCGCCCCGACAAGTACCTCGAGGCCGGACGCGAGGACTTCCCCGCCCTCACCGAGGCGCTCGGCGAGGCCGCCGGGGTCGACGTCAGCACCTACGACGGCTACCACCAGGCGATGCGCGCCCGCCGTCTGTACTTCCGCGACCACGGCGCGGTCTCCTCCGACCACGCCCACATGGACCCGGGCACCGAGCGCCTGGCCGACGAGGACGCCCGCCGCCTCTACACCGCCGCCCGCTCCGGGGAGATCGGCGCCGAGGACGCCGTGGCCCTGCGCCGCCACATGCTCGGCGACCAGGCGCGCCTGGCCGCAGAGGACGGCCTGGTCATGACCATCCACCCGGCCGTGCTGCGCAACCACTCCGACGCGATCTTCGAGAAGTTCGGCCCGGACGTCGGCTTCGACATCCCCGTCGCGGTGGACTACGTCCACCACATCCGCCCGATGCTCAACGACGTGGGCCACCACCCGAACTTCCGCACCGTGCTGTTCACGATCGACGAGACCGTCCTCTCCCGCGAGATCGCACCGCTGGCCGGCGTCTACCCCTCCGTCTACGCCGGCGCGCCCTGGTGGTTCATCGATGCGCCCGACGCGATCCTGCGCTACCGCCGCGCCGTCTCCGAGACCCTCGGCTATTCGCGCACCAGCGGCTTCATCGATGACACCCGCGCGTTCTGCTCGATCCCCGCGCGGCACGACATGTCCCGCCGCCTCGACGCCACGCATCTCGCGGGCCTCGTCGCCGAGCACCGGATCCGCCTCGAGGACGCCCGCGAGCTCGTGACCACCCTGCCCGACCAGCAGCCGCGAGAGGTCTTCCTCCTCGGCGGCGCAGAGGAGAAGAACTGATGAACGCCCCCAGCCCCTCCGATGTGGGCCGCCTGGTCCACCTCGGCATCGGCAACTTCGCCCGCTCCCACACCCTGCACGCCACCGACGTGGCCGGCGGCTGGTCCGTCGTGCCCTTCACCGGCCGCTCCGCGGCGATGGCCGATGCGCTGAACGCCCAGGGCGGCAAGTACGGCCTGATCGTGCGCGGCCCCGAGCAGGACGAGGTCAGCATCGTCGACGTCCTCGACGAGGTGCACCCCGCCTCCGACATCGACGCCCTGGTGCGCCTGCTCGCCGACCCCTTCACCGCCGTGGTCACCCTGACCGTCACCGAGAAGGGCTACGCGGCAGGCAGCGACCCCGCGACCTCCGCCCCGGCCCGCCTTGCACTGGGCCTGAAGGCCCGCCGCGAGGCCGGCGTCACCGAACCGATCGCCCTGGTCTCCTGCGACAACCTCACCGGCAACGGCCAGGTGCTGCGCGAGGCCGTCCTCGCCGAGCTCGACGAGGAGACCGCCGCCTGGTTCGACGGTCATGTCGACGTCATCTCCTCCATGGTCGACCGCATCACCCCCTCGGCCGACGACGGCGCCGCACAGACCGTGCGCGATGCGACCGGCCTGGTGGACGCAGTGCCCGTGGTGACCGAGCCCTTCACCGAATGGGTGATCGAGAACCGCTTCCGCGGCCGCCGCCCCGAGTGGGAGAAGGCCGGCGTGCAGTTCACCGACGACATCGAGGTGCATGAGCTGCGCAAGCTGCGCCTGCTCAACGGCGCCCACACCCTCATGGCCTACGCCGGCCAGGTCGCGGGAGTGCAGCGCGTGGACGAGGCGATCTCCCACCGCGAGGTGCGCGCCCTGGTCGAGCAGCTGTGGGCCGAGGCCCGCTCGACCCTGCCCCTGCCGGCCGACGAGCTGGATGCCTACACCGCAGCCCTCGAGGACCGGTTCCGCAACCCGCGCCTCGCGGACAACCTGATCCGCATCGCGGCTGATGGTTCTGTGAAGCTGCCCGTGCGCGCCCTGCCCGTGATCGCCGAGCGCGGCGGCCCGGACAAGGCCCCCGGCGAGGTCGCGGCCGTCGCCGCCTGGACCGCCTGGGTCACCGACCGGGTGCGCGGCGGCGATGAGGTGCAGGACCCGAAGGCCGAGGCCATCGCGGCCGCCGCCGTCCTCGAGGACACCACCGAGCGCGTGAGCGGACTGCTCGCCCTGCTGGGCGTTCCCGCCGTCGACCCGCTGGTGGACGCGGTCATCGCCGAGGAGCGGCGCCTGCCCCGCCCCTGAGGGCTTGCGGCCCCCGGGGCCGCGCCTCGTGGTCCAGACCCCGTGTCCCATGACCACCTAGCGCCCTGGGTTACCAGACAGTCGTGAGCGCGCCAGTGCCAATTTCGGCACTGGCGCGCTCACGACTTTGCGGTAACCCCGCGCCCCGCCCTCACCCGGGCCCCGTTCCAGTTGCCGCAACGTCATGTGCACGTGAGAGCCGCGAATGGGACCGGCGTGCTCATCGCCAGCCGGTCATCGGGATGGGCACCTCGAGTCACCCGACCAGTGGGGCGGCCTGGTGCCGGGGAGCGCCGAGGTGCGCGAGACGGCCGAGCAGGTTGTCGGGATGGCGCAGGTCCTCGTCCGACGCCCTCACCACCCGCCAGCCCAGCTGATGGAGCACGTCGTCCTTGCGTCGGTCCCTCCGATGCCGGCGACGGTCCGTGCTGTGCCAGAAGCCGTCGTACTCGATCGCGATCCGCTGCTCGGGGTAGGACAGGTCGAGGCGGAAGCGCTCACCCGTGCCCGGAGCCCGTACAGGCAGGTTGATGGCGGGTTCGGCGAACCCCGCGGCGAGCAGGAGCAGGCGGGTCTCGGTCTCCTTCGGCGACTCGACCCGCTCCCGGGCATCCGCCACCGCCGCACGCACCCGACGGATCCGGTACCCGGGGCCCGCTGTGTCGACCAGCTGCCGCAGCCGCTCGAGCGTGACCCGCGGCGTCCCCCGGGAGGACGGGCCCAGGAGATGATCGCAGCAGGCCACGAGTTGCCCGTGATCGAGCATGCCCGCGAGCTCTCGGAGCAGCGTGACGGCCCCGCTCACCCTGATGCCGTCGATCCTCATCGTCGACCCGGGAGGGCCCGTGTGCTTCACGACCCCGCGCCCGGAGCGCCGCGACCCGTCGGGCGGGACAGTGCAGTGGACGACCTGCGACCGCTCGTACTCGAGCGCGCGCGGGAGCGGCACGCCCAGCAGCTCCGCCGCAGAGGAATGGCTGATCACCGCGCCCGGGACCACCCGCCGCTGCAGCACCGTCGCGGCGAGGCGCAGTGAGGCAGGATGGGCGGCCGGGGTCAGATGCCCGGGCACCGCCTCCCGGAACTCGAGCGATGCGAGGCGCCGAGCATGCACGCCTCGGGACCGCAGCTCAGCGCGGCTGAGCAGACTTCCCGGCTTCGGGGACCAACGAGGTGTCATGGTGCAGGAAGCTAGTCAGTTCTGGCCCGCAGGCACCCCGTCGGCCCGTGGCTGTGGGCGAACAAGGCTCGGGGAGGAGAGGTCGGGAGGGGGAGTCGCCCCAGTCACCCCCTCGGTGCGCCGGATCCGAGCCGCGGCACCCAGCAGCGCACCTGCTGGCACGGGCCTGCTGCCACCAGGCGGCGGGCCATCGTGGGGAGGCGCTCCGGAGCCTGGCCCGGCGGCTACCGAGAGGTTATGTGCGCCCCAGTACCGGAAAAGGTACGGAGTTGCACATAACTGGCCGGTAACACCATGCTGTGGCTCTGTGGCTCTGTGGCTCTGTGGCTCTCCCCGCGAGCCCCGCTGTCAGGCGAGGTCGGCGAGCTTCTCGAAGCGCTCGAGGCGCTCGCGGTAGTAGTCCTGGTGAGCGAGCACGGGCTCGACCCGGTTCAGCACCGGCACCTCGGCGACGGGCACGTCCGGCGCGGCCTGCTCGAGCGCCATCACGGCGGCGCCTCGCATGGTCGAGCGGGAGACGGCCACGTGGTCGATCGGCATCGCCAGTGCGTCCGAGAGCAGGTGCAGCCAGCCGGGGACCGCGCCGGTCATACCGCCGGAGAGCACGATCCGCTCGGGCTCGCCGCCGGCTTCGCGCATCTGGTCGGCGATGCGCAGGAACGACAGGGCCACGCCCTCCATCGCGCCGAGGAGCATGTCCTTCCAGGTGGTGGAGGCGCCCACGTTCGCGAACATCGCCCGCGAGGAGCCGCGCCACTTGGTGCCGCGCTCCCCGGAGAAGAATGGGATCACCAGCGGGGTGCCGGCGGAGGGCGGGCCGGAGAACAGGGTCGCGGTGTCGGTGGCGTCGATGTCGAAGGGCATCGCGAGCTCGTTCCGGCACCAGTCCAGCACGCGCCCGCAGTCGCTCATCGCGGAGCCCACGAGGGTGCGCTGCTGATCCACCCGGTAGGCCCACAGGCCGCTGGGCAGGGTGGGGATCTCGCTGGAGAGCAGCTGGCGGATCGCGCCGGAGGTGGCGGTGGAGATGCCCCAGGTGCCCTCGCCGAGCGCGCCGATGCCGAGGTTCGCGGCGAGGCCGTCGCCGATCACCGGCAGCCATACGGCCTCGCGCAGCTGCGGGAACTCGGCGGCAAGCGGGGTGCCGGCGACGGGGAGCGCGTCGGAGGGGTCCAGCGAGGCGCCCATCATGCCGGCGTCCACGCCCACGGCCTCGAGCAGCTCGGGCACGTACTGGCCGGTGCGGCGATCGATCATGCCCGACCAGGCGGCGGAGGCGGTGCCGAGCGCTGCGGTGCCCAGCAGCTTGAGCGCCACGTATTCGCCCAGCGCCATGAAGCGGGCGGTGCGGGCGAAGACGTCGGGCTGCTCCTCGCGCAGCCAGGCCAGGCGCGGCGCGGTGTAGGAGGAGTGCAGGCGCGCGCCGGTGCGCTCGTGCAGCGCGTCCACGTCGAGGGAGCCCGAGAGCCGTTCGACCTGGGCGTGGCAGCGAGTGTCGGCGTAGGTGATGCACGGGGTCAGGGCGTTGCCGGCCGCGTCGACCGCCACGAGCGTCGAGGCGAAGGTGTCGAATCCGATCGCGCGCACCTGGCCGGGCAGCGGGGAGGCGGTGAGCACGGCGGTGAGGGCCGCGCGGATCTCGGCGACGATCTGATCGGCATCGATCGTGCTGGTGCCGTCGTCATCGACCGTGAAGGAGTGGGTCTCCTTGTGGTGGAGCGTGCCGACCTCACGGCCGGAGACGTCGTAGACCGCGGCACGGGTGCCGCCGGAGCCGATGTCGATGCCGACGACGAGCGGTCCCTGGGCGTCCTCGGCCGGGATGTTGAAGCGGGGCATGAAGATCTCCTGCGCTCGTCGGGGCGTCCTGCGACCTCGTCGGTCGTCGACGTGGTCGTGCAGGCGGTCCGCCCAGCATACGAGCGGGCCCCGAGCCTCCGGCGGTCTCGCCGTGGGTTGCCACGGCCGCCGCCCGCTCAGCGGGGCGGGGTCTGTTCCGCCGCCGCGTCCGCCCCCTTGTCCGGGGACTGCGTGGGCACCACCATCACCGGACCCTCGGCGCGCAGCAGCACGGCCTGGGAGACCGAGCCCAGCAGGGTCGAGGCCACCCGGCCTCGGCCGCGGGTGCCGAGCACCGTCAGCTGTGCGGTCGTGGTGCTGCGCAGCAGCGGGCTGATCGGGTCCGAGAGCACCACCTCGGAGGTGACCGCGAGCCCGGCATGCTCGGTGCGCAGAGATTGGGCAAGGGTCTCGAGCTCCGTCTCGAGCTCCGCGCGGTGCTTCTCGAGGATGTCGGGGTCGGGCAGCCAGGCCATGTACGCCTGCCCCCAGGCGTCGGGCCGCGGCATCACCGACAGCAGGTGCAGCGGGGCGCCGCGGTTCACGGCCGCCGCCGCGGCGTGCCGCACCGCCGAGTCATCGGGCTGGTAGAGGTCCACGCCCACCACGACGGGCGCGTCGTCCGCGACCGGGGCGAAGCGTTCGGGACCGGCGGCGGTGCTGATCTCGTACTGCTGCGGGACCACCACGGTGGGGCAGTGGGCGTGGGCGGGCAGCGCGGAGGAGACCGAGCCGAGCATCCGGCCCAGGAACCCGCCCCGGCCGCGGGCGCCGACGACGGCGAGCTGCGCCTGGGCGGAGAGCCGCACCAGCACTCCGGCGGCGTCGCCGTGCTCGGTGCGCAGATCGACCTCGCCCGGGTAGCCGCGCAGGTGCTCGCGCGCCTGCTCGAGCTGCGCCTGGGCGGCGGCCAGGCGGGCGACCTCGGCGGGCACGCTGGGGATCAGCGCGGCGTCGGCGTACGCCATCGTCGGCACGGTGTAGGCGGTGACCACGGTCAGCGGCGCCTCCATCCGCTGTGCGGCCCGGGCCGCGTAGTGGAGCGCCAGGACGGCGTGATCGGAATCGTCGAAGCCGATGAGGACCCCGAGGGGTCGGTCGGCAGGGGACGGGGATGGAGAGGTGAAGCCGTCGTCGTGCATCTCGACCTCCTGAGCCGGGGGCTTCAGCGACCGACGGCGGCGCCCCCGTGATCGAGTCCGCCATCGGTGGATCCATCGTAGATCTCGCGCGGCGCGCCGGAGCGGCCGATCGTCCCGGTGGTCACAGCGCCGTGACCCCCGGGGCCCCTGCTCTTCCTGCCGCACGGGCCCGTGGAGCGGTCGATTCCGAGCCGGTTCGGAGCCGGATCCGGCTCGGAATCGTCCGATTCCGGGGCGGGGCGGGGCCACCGGGCCGGGCCGGGCCGCCGGGGCCGCGTGGGGCCGGGGTCGGGCCGCCGGGGCCGGGGCCGGGCTGCTGCGGCCGGGCTCAGTCCTCCCGCGGGCCGAAGCGCGGCGCGGGCAGCGGGGGCGCGACCGCCGCGGGCTTCTGCTCGAGCAGGGCGAGCGCTTCGGTCACGCCGCGGGCCAGCTGCGGATCCTCCCCGCCCACCCAGGCGTTCGGCGGCAGCGGCACCTCGATGTCGGGGTCCACGCCGTAGTTCTCGATCGCCCATTCGTCACCCTCGAACCAGCTGGCGTACTTCGGCTGCGTCACCCCGGTGCCGTCCACCAGGTCGTAGCGGCCGTCGATGCCGATCACGCCGCCCCAGGTGCGGGTGCCGATGATCGGGCCCACCTCGAGCGCACGCGAGACGGAGTTGACGATGTCGCCGTCGGAGCCGGCCTCCTGGTTGGTCACCAGCACCACCGCGCCGCGCGGCGCGAAGGAGGGGTAGGTGCCGGGCCGCTCGTGGCGGGGGTAGTCCCAGGACAGCACCCGACGCGCGATCCGGTCGGTGACCAGCTGGGAGGTGTGTCCGCCGCTGTTGTAGCGCACGTCCACCACCAGACCCTCCTTGGTGGTGGCCTCGCGCAGGTCGCGGTGCATCTGCGCCCAGCCGGAGGAGACCATGTCGGGGATGTGCAGGTAGCCCAGGCGCCCACCCGAGAGCTCCTCGACCCGGGCTCGCCGCGAGGTGACCCAGTCCTGATAGCGCAGCGCGGAGTCGTCGGCCAGCGGGGTCACCGCCACCCGGTGCTCGGCGCCGTCGCGCAGCAGCACCAGCTCGGTCGGCGTGCCGGCCGCACCGATCAGCGCGGCTTCCACGCCCTCGCCGTGCACGGGACGGCCGCCCACACGGATCACCGCATCGCCGACCTGCGCGCCCACCCCGGGGGCCAGCAGCGGGGAGCGGGCCTCGGGATCCGAGGAATCGCCGGGCAGGATCCGGGTGATCACCCAGCGCCCCTCCTGCAGGGCGAAGTCCGCGCCCAGGTAGGCGGGCAGCATCGGCGGATCGGCCTGGTAGACCGTGCCCATCACGTAGGCGTGCGAGGTGCCCAGCTCGCCCTGGACCTCCCACATCATGTCCTGGAAGTCGTCATCGGTGACCAGGCGCTCGATGACCGGGTCGTACCAGGACGTCATGGCGTGCCAGTCCATGCCGTCCATGTCCGCGCGCCAGAACTGCTGCGCCATGATCCGGTAGTTGTCCCAGAGCATGCCGCGGCGCTCCTTGACCGGGTCGACGTTCAGCCGCATCCGGCCGGTGTCGATCACGATCCGGGCCGGGTCCTCGTCCTCGACCTTCCGGGCGGAGGGGATCTGCACCCAGGACTCGCCCTGCTTGATGACCAGTGACTCGCCGTCGCCGGAGGCGGAGAGATCGGTGACGCCCTCGGCGAGCACGGTGAGCTTGCGATCGGCCAGGCTCCAGTGCTCGAGCGTCGGCGCGGGATCCTCGCCCTCGACCCCGGCGCGGGCGCTGCCCAGCACCCCCTGCTGGGGATGGCGCAGCCACACGAAGCCGCCGCTGACAGCGGTGAGGTGCGAGTAGTAGCCGGAGACGACGGGGAAGGGGACCAGGCGGGACTCGATCGCCTCGAGGTCGATGCGGGTGGCGGGCGGGCGGCCCGCCTCCTCGGCGCCGGCGGCGCTGTGCGAGGTGGCCGGCTCCGTCGACGCGTCCGTCGCGGCGGTCACGGAGGGGGTGTCCTTCGCGCCCGCCTGCTTCTCGCCGCCGTCGGCGCCGCTCGTGTCGCCGGCGCCTCCGCCGAG
>JAAZLF010000720.1 GCA_012799425.1 Actinomycetales bacterium
CGGCGCCGGGGCGAGCCCCGCCGCCGCCTGCAGCGCGCGCAGGCCGTCGAACGAGGCGGCATCCCAGCCCACCTCGGGCACGATCCACTGGCGCGGCGGTTCGTCATCGCCTCCCGTGGCCGTCAGCCCGATCAGGGCCATCCCACCCCTCTCGGCCTCGCCCACGGCGTGCTCGACCTGCGACAGCGGGGCCCGTTCGACGATGCGCGGTCCTCTCCTGAGCGCCACGGCGCCCTGCGCCTCGTCGAGGAGCACCGTGCGCTGGGTCAGCAGCAGCGGCACCAGCGCCCACAGCGCGAACAGCACCCACAGGGCCAGGGCGCCGAGCAGCAGCTGGGTCCATGCCGGCGCGAGGAGCTGTTCGAGCATCCCGTCATGGCCGGCGCGCAGGCGCGAGGAGCGCCACCCCTGGAGCCCGGCCCCGGCGAAGGGGCTCAGCAGCACAGAGACCAGGGGCAGTCCGATGAGGGCGCCGGGGACGTAGCGCGCCCTGACGGTGGGCCCCACGATCACCGCCCCGGACCCGGTGCGCCGCGGCGCGGGGGCGGGAGCGGGATGGTCGGGGGTGCGGGGTTCGCTCACGGGCTCAGAGTACGAGACGCGGATCCGAGCTCTCCGAGCGTCTGCGCGCTGCGGAAGTCCCTCCGGGCGCCGGTCAGCGGATCTCGGAACGCGAGGCGGCGCGCCAGCAGCTGCAGCGGCAGACCCTCCGGCCAGACCCGCACGGGCGGTGCCGCCCGTTCGACGGGCCAGAAGAGGTCCTCCCCCAGGATCGGCGCCCCGCGCGAGGCGAGCTGCACGCGCAGCTGATGGGTGCGGCCCGTGCGGGGGCACAGGCCCACTCTCAGCACGCCGTCGTCCTCGATCTCGAGGATCTCGAGCGCGCTCTCGGCGTTCGGCTCCTCCTCCAGCACCTGCGCCCTCAGCTGCCCGTGGTGCTTCACCACGTGGTCACGCATGACGCTGCTCCGCCCGAGGCCGCTGGGCAGCGAGGCGGAGGCTCCGGGCAGCACGCGCGCCTCGTACTCCTTGTGCACTTCGGCGCGTGCGAAGAGCTGCTGGTATGCGGAGCGCTCCTCGGGACGGATGCCGAAGGCGAGCACACCGGCGGTGCGCCGGTCCAGACGGTGCAGCGGCACCAGTGTCTCGATGCCCGTCTCACGGCGCAGCCGCACCAGGGCGCTGCCGAGCACATGCTCGCCCCGCGGGATGGTGGCGATGTCATGGGGCTTGTCGAGCACCAGCAGATGCTCATCGCGGTGCAGGATGCGCAGCGCGATCTCGGGCACGTGCTCCTCCCGCACCTCCCGGTGGAACCACAGCTCGTCACCGGTGCGGACGATGTCGTCGGCCTCCCAGGCCCGCCCCCGGGCGTCCACGATCTCGCCGCCCGCGAATCTCTTCTGGAGCGGAGCGGCCGCAGGGTCGGCGAGGGCCGGGAAGCGTTCGACCAGCGCCGCCAGCGCTGTGACGCCGCGCGGGGTGCTGGGCGGGACCTGCCATCGCGCGGCGTCGAGTCCGTCGCGCTGCGGGAGCGGCGGGGGACGCCGGCGGGCCCGCCGACGGGCCGCGCGGCCGACCGCCCTCGTCGGCTCCCCCTCGTTGCTGCCGGGGAGCTCCGGGCGGGGGCTCACAGCCCCCACACGACGAAGGTCAGCACGTTGTGCCCGGCATAGAACAGCAGCAGGACGAGGAGCAGCAGATTGGGGTGGCGGTCCACGAAGCTCATCGCCTGCGGCGCCTGCACCATCAGCTCGGAGGGGGTGATCGCATCGATGTGATCGATCCTCAC
>JAAZLF010000721.1 GCA_012799425.1 Actinomycetales bacterium
CCGGGGCTGGCCCGGACCAGCTCGGCCCGCCGGCCGCGCCTGCGCCCTGCGCCCGTCCCGCACCCTCTGCTCGCCCCGCGCCATCGACCCGTGGGTTCTGTACAGATCAGGTCTCGGTATGCGCACTGAACCCACGACTCGCCGCCGGGGCCGAGGTATCTCGGTGCTCTTGGTATCTCGATCTGGTGGGGCCGAACGGCCCGGTCGGTCATGACTGCCGCGTGCGGGGACCGTGCCAGCCGCGCTGGCGCAGCTTCTCCTCGACCCGCGCGACCGCTCGGGAGCAGTCATAGCGCAGGTCCCGCGCGGTGGTCTGCACCTCGATCCACCCGCGGTCCCGGCGGAGCTCACCTCGGTCGATATCGCGGTCCTGTTGCCTCGGGGTGCGGTGATGAGGGCCCTCATGCTCGACGCAGACCCGCCACTTCGGCCATGCGAGGTCGGGCTGTCCGAGGCTGATACCTCCATCGAAGATCTCGACGTTGGCCTGCGGTACGGGCAGGCCGGCGCGGAGGATGGCGAGGCGGAGCATGGTCTCTGAAGGGGAGTCGCTGCCCACGATGACCATGTCCAGGGCATCGCGAAGTCGGACCGCTCCGCGGCCTCGGTATCTCTGCGCCAGGTGTCGCAGCTGCGCAATGGTCGCGAAGGGCTTCGTGCGGCGCTCTATCCCGGCCCGAGGCGTGCGCACAAGATGATCCCCGATGGCCACGAGATCCTCGAGCCGGAAGGTGCGGACGTCGCCCGAGAGGTCGAGCAGGGTGCGCGGACGTGAGGTGACCCGGAGACCGCGATGAGTCAGGACGTCCTCGGGAAGGAGATCGAGCTGACTCCAGCGCAGGCGCCCTGAGTCGTGACGGTGGGAGCCTGCGTACGAGAGATGGATCTGGAACCGGGAGTCCTCGAGACGCCACTGCGGTGTCCCCGCGGGAAGGGGGAGCCCGAGAATCCGAGCTGCCGTCATCCGGCAGGCCACGGCCTCCGGGGTGGAGCGCAGGTAGCTCCTGACGATGTCCTGCTCCGTGACCGCCGCGCTCCGAGCGACATAGACGCCCCGGGAGAGGCGGATGAACTGCCGGGACGAGAGCTGCCTTCGATCGATGCCCGCCGCTTGCGCCTCGGCGACGGTGAACGCGCCCGAGACGATATTGCTGGGCAGGTGCGGGCGTCGTGGCATGCGGACAGGGTGGCCCGGGTGCGCGGCGCCCGCCGTGACCTCTCCACACCTCGCTGGTCACGGCGGTCTCGACGGCTCCTCCACAAGCTCTGCGGTGTGCTTTTTGCTGTTCTTGCGGGGCTGGTCATGGGGCACGGGTGCTCGTCTGGTGGGCAGGCTGCGCTGACCATGCGCCCCAGCCCGCGGGTTTCGAGTCGTAGGTTCGGTGTAGGGGCGGTCGCCGAGGCGTAAGTTCGGTACTTCAGGGAGCGGTTTCGTGTACCGAACTCACGGCTCGGTCGGGGAAGCGGTACCGAAGCTACGGCTCGGTCGGGGAAGCGGTACCGA
>JAAZLF010000722.1 GCA_012799425.1 Actinomycetales bacterium
GGGCCGGGGCCTCGAGGTCCCGGCCCGCGCCGTTCAGCATGCCCACGAGCGCCTCGAACCTGCTCTTTCCGAGGTCGACGAAGAGTCCGTCGATGCGGTGATCGCGTGGTTCGCCGAGGCGGGGCGCGACCTGCCCTGGCGGCACGAGGGTGTCTCCTCCTGGGCGATCCTGGTCTCCGAGGTGATGCTCCAGCAGACCCCCGTCATCCGAGTGCTTCCGCGCTGGCAGGAGTGGATGGAGCTCTGGCCCGTCCCAGCCGATCTCGCCGACGCCCCGACCGCCGAGGTGCTGCGCCGCTGGGACCGGCTCGGATACCCGCGCCGCGCACTGCGCCTGCAGGAGTGTGCCCGAGCCATCGTGCGCGAGCACGGCGGGCAGGTGCCGCGCGGGGAAGAAGCTCTGCGAGCTCTGCCCGGGGTGGGCGAGTACACCGCCGCCGCGGTGACCGCCTTCGCCCATCACGGCCGCGCCGTCGTCGTCGACACCAACATCCGGCGGGTGCTGGCCCGTTCCCGCCGCGGCCGAGCCCTGCCGGACCGCTCCTACAGCGCTGCGGAGCGTAGTCTCGCCGCTCGTTCGCTCCCCACGGAGCGGGCCAGGTCCGTCGCCTGGAATCAGGCGGTGATGGAGCTCGGGGCCCTGGTGTGCACGTCCCGCTCGCCACGCTGCGAGGCCTGCCCGCTGGCCGAGCGCGGATGTGCCTGGTTCGCCGCCGGTCGCCCAGCACCGCAGGAGGACACCCGCCGCCGGCAGGCCTTCGAGGGGACGGACCGCCAGATGCGAGGCCGGATCATGGCGCTGCTGCGCCAGGACGGAGCGGCGACCGACGAGCAGCTGCTCGCCCTCGACCGGGAGGATACGGCCCGCGTGCATCGGTGCACCGCCTCGCTGCTCTCCGACGGGCTCGCGGTCAGGGAGGGCTCGAGGCTCCGTCTCCCCTGACGGGCTCGGGTCAGTCCGATGGAGCCAGCAGTTTGATCATGCGGGTGTTGCCCAGGGTGTTCGGCTTGACCCGGGCGAGATCGAGGAACTCGGCGATCCCCTCATCCGGTGACCTCAGCAGCTGGTTGTAGAGCTCAGGATCCACGCCTTCGCTCATCACCTCGAACCCGTGGCGCGAGAAGAACTCGACCTCGAAGGTCAGGCAGAAGACTCGTTCGAGACCGAGCTGCACCGCCCGTTCGAGCAGGGAGTCCAGCAGGCGGTGGCCGAGGCCGGTCCCCCGCTGGTCATCGTGGACGGCGAGGGTGCGCACCTCGGCGAGGTCCTCCCACATCACGTGCAGTGCTCCGCAGCCGATCACGCGACCCTCCTCATCGGTCGCGACCAGGAACTCCTGGACCGCCTCGTAGTAGGAGACGAGGTCCTTGCCCAGCAGCACCCCGGTGTGCGTCATCGGCTCGACGAGCGTGTTGATGCCGCGCACGTCGGCGGGGAGGGCGGGACGGATCGTGATGCTCATGCCGGGCTCTGCTCTCCACGGGGTGTGCTGGGCGTATCGACGGCGCCGGCAGATGCCGTCGAGGGCTCCTCCTGCGCGCGCCGGGATGGTCCTTCGGGGCCGCCGTCGGCCTGCTCGCCCTCGGCAGCGGGGGCCTGCTCCGCCTCGTCGGCGCGATCGGCCTCGCGACGCTCGGCGCGGCGGTCGAGGACGCGGTGCAGCATCGAGATCATGCGCTCGAGGATCAGCGCCATGATCATCGCGGCGACCAGCGCGATGGTGATCCCCAGCAGCGGGTTGTGCGCGAACCAGGCACCGGCGAGGGCGCCGATAGCGCACGAGTACACCGCCCACACGAAGGTGGACAGCAGCGAACGGGGCCAGAAGTGGCGGTGCGGGTAGTGCACGGCGCCGGCGACGAGGTTGACCGCGGTGCGCCCGAAGGGGATGTAGCGGGCCGTCATCAGGAACAGCAGGGCACGCTTCTGCAGGCCTCGATCCGCCGCATCGACGGCCCTGCGACCGCGGCCCTCACGCAGGAACCTGAAGCGCTCCCATCCGATCTTGCTGCCGATCAGGTAGCCGATGTTGTCGCCGGCCCAGGCTCCCAGCCAGGCGGCCAGCCCGATGAGGATGATCGAAGGGCTGCCTGCGGTCGACCAGAGCGAGGAGAGGGTGACGATCGTCGATTCGCTCGGGACGGACGGGAAGAAGCCGTCGAAGGCGGCGAAGAGGAGCACCACCAGATGGACCCACCAGGCGTCGGCGAACCCGAGGATCCAGCTCTCCAGCTGTCCCGTCAGGGACAGCAGCCAGTCGATGACGTCGACCATGCGTCCTCTCCGTCGATGGGCCCGGGACCACGCCCCGGGCCGATGGGCGGCCTCGACGGGCCGCTCCCGGCACGATCAGCTCGTGCCCGGGCCATACACACGGCCCCGTCGAGGCGTGCGCGGCGCCGGTGCCGGCCCGCCGCGGACGGCGGGCCGGCACCGATCATCAGTTGGCGCTGGCTTCAGCGCTGTCCGTGTCCGGAGCGCCTGAGCCCTCGGCCCGGGTGACGTCCTCGGCACGCGCCTGGGTCATCGACTCGATGTCGATCACCTCGGAGATCGGCTCGAGCGGACCGCCCTCGTGCGCACGGCGGGAGAAGGTGAGCTCGCCGAGCAGGCCCTCGCCCTCCCCGTCGACGACGATCTCATCGCCCACCTGGACCTGTCCGAACAGGATCCGCTCCGAGAGGGTGTCCTCGATGTCCCGCTGGATGGTGCGGCGCAGAGGCCGGGCACCGAGCACGGGGTCGTAGCCCTTCTCCGCCAGCAGCTCCTTCGCCACCGGGGTGAGCGTGAGCGACATGTCCTTGTCCTGCAGCCGAGTCTCGAGCTTGGCGATCTCGAGATCCACGATCTCGACGATCTCCTTCTTCGACAGCTGCGGGAAGACCACCACGTCATCGACACGGTTGAGGAACTCGGGCTTGAAGTGCTGCTTGAGCTCCTCGTGGACCTTCGACTTCATCCGCTCGTAGTCGGTGGAGAGGTCGCCGCCCGCGGTGAAGCCCATGGAGACGCCCTTGGCGA
>JAAZLF010000069.1 GCA_012799425.1 Actinomycetales bacterium
CGGAGGAGAACGGCAGCGGCGTCGGCGTGCTCGACAAGGCGGCGATCGTGCTGGGCGCACTCGAAGCAGGCCCGGCGACGCTCGCCCAGCTCGTGCAGTCGACGGGCCTGGCCCGGCCCACCGCCCATCGGCTGGCGGTGGCCCTTGAATATCACCATCTGGTCGCCCGCGACATGCAGGGGCGCTTCATCCTCGGACCGCGGCTGGGCGAGCTCGCCGCCGCAGCCGGTGAGGACCGCCTGCTCGCCTCCGCGGGCCCTGTGCTCGCGGCCCTGCGGGACCACACCGGGGAATCCGCTCAGCTCTACCGCCGTCAGGGTGACCACCGCATCTGCGTGGCCGCCGCCGAGCGACCGATCGGCCTGCGCGACTCCGTGCCGCTGGGCTCGGCGCTGACCATGCGCGCCGGCTCCGCCGCGCAGATCCTGCTGGCCTGGGAGGAGCCGGACCGCCTCCATCGCGGCCTGCTGGGCGCCCGGTTCACCGCCACCCAGCTCTCGGCCGTGCGCCGGCGCGGCTGGGCGCAGTCGATCGGAGAGCGCGAGCCCGGCGTGGGCTCCGTCTCGGCGCCGGTGCGCGGGCCCAACGGCCGCGTGGTCGCGGCACTGAGCGTCTCGGGACCGATCGAGCGCATCACGCGCCAGCCGGGCCGCCTGCACGCCGCCTCCGTGATGAGCTCGGCGAACCACCTCACCGAACTGCTGCGCCGCGCAGGCTCCTGATCCCGCGCGGCATCGAGCCGCTCAGTCCCGCTCGATCCAGACCGGCGTGTTGGCGAAGCGCAGCACGTTGACCAGCTGCCGCGGCGGGGCGACCTTCCCTCCCGCACCGGGCGACCGCTCCCCCGCGACGAGCATCATGCAGGCGTCCTCGCTCGCCTGCACCAGCTCCCTCGGACTGTCGGACGCGGCGATGGTCACGTCCCGCACGAACACCGAGGGGTGCGTCAGCGCGATCCGCTGGGCGGTGCCGGCGAGGATCTCCTGCGCCTGCTCGGGCGTGGTCTCTGGGCGGACCACCAGGTGGATGTCCCGTCCATAGGCCTCGGCGAGCTCTGCGGCACGGGTCACGACCTCGGTGGCGATCTCGTGATGCACCAGCCCGATCGGACCACGCCCAGCCACCTCGCCTCGGACCACCACGACGGGGCAGTGGGCACGAGCGGCCAGAGCAAGGCTCTTGGAGCCGACGATGAGCGTCATCAGGCGCCCCATCCCACGGCCGCCGAGGACCAGCAGGTCGGATTCAGAGCTGGCCTCGACCAGCACCGGCACCGCGTTGCCGTCGACGATCTCCGAGGTCACAGGAAGGTCCCTGTGCTCCTCGCGGATGATCGCGACGGCGTCCTGGATCAGGCTGTTCGCCGCATTGCGGAAGCCGGATCCGGCCATCCCGGAGATCGGGTCGATGTTCACATCGAGCTCGGTCCACACGAAGGCATGGACGAGGTGGAGGCTGCCGCCGACGGCGGCGGCATGACGGGCGGCCCAGCGGACCGCCTGATCGGATTCGTCGGCATCGAACACACCGACCGTTATTCGCGGGGCTGCTCTGTGCGTCATGTCACGACGATACTCCGCGCAGCGGCCCAGGGCTCGGGAACCGGCGGATCACCCCCGGGAACCCACGAACACACCCGGGAACGACGAAGGAGCCGGCATCCGAAGATGCCGGCTCCTGCTCGTACCCCGTACCGGATTTGAACCGGTGTTACCGCCGTGAGAGGGCGGCGTCCTGGGCCGCTAGACGAACGGGGCGCGGACCGGGCGACACTCGAGAGTGTCGCGCAGCGCTGGGGTACCAGGACTCGAACCTAGAATGACGGTACCAGAAACCGTTGTGTTGCCAATTACACCATACCCCATGGTGAGAAGCACTTTCTGCAGTCCATCCCGGTTCCGTTCCGCGGTGGTTTCCGCGGCCTTCCCGAACTGTTCTGCATGCCGTACCGAGGTAAGACTCTACCGGCTTCTCCGGCGGAGCACAAAGCGAGAAGGGCCCTGAACGCTGTGAGGCTCGGCACTCTGACCAGGTCCGAGCCCCACAGCACCCCCGATCAGCCCTCGGCGGCCAGGCGCTCGCGCAGCGACCGCAGGCGCGCGAGGCTCGAGGGCTTGCCCAGCAGCTCCATGGACTCGAACAGCGGCGGCGAGACACGGCGGCCGGAGACGGCGCTGCGCAGCGGACCGAAGGCCAGGCGCGGCTTGATGCCCATCTCCTCGATGATCGCGGCCCGGAGCACCTCCTCGAGCGCGGAGGCGGCGAAGGACTCCTCCGGGACGGCCTCGATCTCCGAGATCGCCCGGTCGAGCACCGCGACCGGATCATCCCCGAGCTTCTTGAGCGCGTCGTCCTGGACCACCAGGTCCCCATCGGCGACGAACAGGAAGCCCATCAGCTCGGGCGCCTCGCCGAGCAGGTTCATGCGCGTCTGCACGAGGGGCACGGCCGCGGCGACCATCGCACGCTGCGCCTCGGTGACCTCCTCGCCAAGGATCCCTCCGGCCTGGAGGTAGGGGATCAGCCGCTCGGCGAGCTCGGCCTCGGGCAGCAGCCGGATGTGGTCGGCGTTGATGGCGGTCGCCTTCTTGAGGTCCACGCGCGCCGGGTTCGGGTTGACATCGGCGGCGTCGAAGCGCTCGATCAGCTGCTCGCGGCTGAAGATGTCCTCGTCAGCGCTGTAGCCCCATCCGAGCAGGGAGAGGTAGTTGACCATCCCCTCCGGCGTGAAGCCCTGGTCCCGGTAGAGGAAGAGATTGGACTGCGGGTCCCGCTTGGAGAGCTTCTTGTTCCCGTCGCCCATCACGTACGGCAGGTGCCCGAACTCGGGGACTCGCTCGGCCACACCCACGTCGATCAACGCGCGGTACAGCGCGATCTGGCGGGGCGTGGAGGACAGGATGTCCTCGCCGCGCAGCACGTGCGTGATCCGCATCAGCGCGTCGTCGACGGGGTTCACGAGGGTGTAGAGCGGCTGGCCGTTGGCCCGCACCACCACGAAGTCCGGAGTGGCGCCGGCCTTGAAGGTGATCTCGCCGCGCACCATGTCGGTGAACGTGATGTCCTCCTGCGGCATGCGCAGACGCCAGGTGGGCTCACGGCCCTCGGCACGGAAGGCGTCCTTCTGCTCCTGGGTGAGGTCGCGGTCGTAGCCGTCGTAGCCGAGCTGCGGGTCGCGCCCGGCAGCTCGGTGACGCTCGACGATCTCCTCCGCGGTGGAGAAGGACTCGTAGATGTGGCCGGCCTCCTTCAGCTTCGCGATCACGTCCTGGTAGATCTCGCTGCGCTGGGACTGGCGGTAGGGGCCGTCGGGTCCGCCGACCTCCA
>JAAZLF010000723.1 GCA_012799425.1 Actinomycetales bacterium
CCGCTTCGCCGGCGAGTTCGACTCCATCATGGACGCTGTCGCCTCCGTCTCCGAGGTCGCCACCGAGGATGTCCCCGCGACGTCCCACCCCATTGCCATGACGAACGTCTTCCGCGAGGACGTCGTCGAGAACACCCTGACCCAGGAGCAGGCGCTGGCCGGCGCTCCTGAGGCCGAGGACGGCCGCTTCGCCGTCCCGCAGATCCTCGGGGAGGAGTGATCATGACCGACATCATCCGTCGCAGCGCCGCCGCTCAGGCTGGCGCGCTCGCCGCCGGTGAGGTCTCCTCCGAGGAGCTCACCCGCGCCCACCTGGACCGCATCGCCGCCGTGGACGGCGATCTGAACGCCTTCCTCCACGTCAACACCGAGCAGGCGCTCTCCGCCGCCAAGGACGTCGATGCCCGCCGCGCCGCCGGCGAGGAGCTGCACGGCCTGGCCGGCGTTCCCATCGCCGTCAAGGACGTCGTGGTCACCGAGGGCCAGCCCACCACCGCCGGCTCCACGATGCTCGAGGGCTGGATCCCGCCCTACGACGCCACGCTCGTCTCCGCGCTGCGGAAGGCCGGGCTGCCGCTGCTGGGCAAGACGAACATGGACGAGTTCGCGATGGGCTCCTCCACCGAGACCAGCGCCTTCGGCGCGACCCGCAACCCCTGGGACCGCGACCGGATCCCCGGCGGCTCCGGCGGCGGCAGCGCTGCGGCGGTGGGCTCGTACGAGGCGCCGCTGGCGATCGGCACGGACACCGGCGGCTCGATCCGTCAGCCCGGTGCTGTCACCGGCACCGTCGGCGTGAAGCCCACCTACGGCTCCGTCTCCCGCTACGGGCTGATCGCGATGGCGAGCTCGCTGGACCAGGCCGGTCCCGTCTCGCGCACCGTCGAGGACTCCGCGCTGCTGCACGAGCTCATGGCCGGTCATGATCCGCTGGATTCGACCTCGCTCACGGATCCGGTCGGCGCCTACGCGCAGGCCGCCCGCAGCAAGGACGTCAAGGGTCTTCGCGTGGGCGTCATCGAGGAGCTCGAGGGCGAGGGCTTCGCACCCGAGGTCAGCGCCCGCTTCACCGAGTCGCTCGAGCAGCTCGAGCGCGCCGGCGCGGAGATCGTCCGCGTCTCCTGCCCGAACTTCCGCTACGCCCTGGGCGCCTACTACCTGATCATGCCCTCGGAGGCCTCGAGCAACCTCGCGAAGTTCGACGGCATGCGCTTCGGCCTGCGGGTGGTCCCCGATGACCACCCCACCGCCGAGAACGTCATGAAGGCCACCCGCGGTGCCGGTTTCGGCGATGAGGTCAAGCGCCGCATCCTGCTGGGCACCTACGCCCTCTCGGCCGGCTACTACGACGCCTACTACGGCAGCGCCCAGAAGGTCCGCACCCTGGTGCAGCGCGACTTCGCCGCCGCCTTCGAGCAGGTGGATGTGCTGGCCTCGCCCACCTCGCCCACCGTGGCTTTCCGCCTCGGCGAGAAGATCGACGACCCCACCGCGATGTACATGAACGACATCGCCACCATCCCCGCCAACCTCGCCGGCACCCCGGGCATCACGATCCCCAGCGGCCTGGCGGAGGACGGCCTGCCGGCAGGCATCCAGTTCCTCGCCCCGGCACGGGCCGATGAGCGCCTGTACCGCGTGGGCGGCGCCCTGGAGGCGCTGCTCGAGGACGCCTGGGGCGGCCCACTGCTGTCCCAGGCCCCTGAGCTCATGAACGGAGCGAAGTGATGACCACCACCGACATCGACCTCGTCGACTACGACGAGGCCATCTCGCGATTCGACCCGGTGCTCGGCATCGAGGTCCACGTCGAGCTGGGCACCGCCACCAAGATGTTCGACGGCGCGCCGAACATCTTCGCCGCTGAGCCGAACACCGCGATCACCCCGACGTCGCTGGGCCTGCCCGGTGCCCTGCCGGTCGTGAACCGCACGGCCGTGGAGTACGCGATCAAGATCGGCCTGGCGCTGAACTGCTCGATCGCGGAGACCTGCCGGTTCTCGCGCAAGCAGTACTTCTATCCGGACCTGTCCAAGAACTTCCAGACCTCGCAGTACGACGAGCCGATCGCCTTCGACGGCTGGGTCGATGTGGAGCTCGAGGACGGCGAGATCATCCGTGTGGAGATCGAGCGCGCCCACATGGAGGAGGACGCCGGCAAGAACACGCACGTCGGCGGCTCCACCGGGCGCATCCATGGTGCGACCCACTCGCAGGTCGACTACAACCGCGCCGGCGTGCCGCTGGTCGAGATCGTCACCAAGCCGATCCCCGGCACCGAGGGCCGTGCCCCCGAGGTCGCCGCCGCGTACGTGCGCACCCTGCGCGACATCTTCCGCGCACTGGACGTCTCCGAGGCGCGGATGGAGCGCGGCAACGTCCGCGCCGACGTCAACGTGTCGCTGCGCAAGGACCCGAGCGCCCCGCTCGGCACCCGCACCGAGACGAAGAACGTCAACTCCTTCCGCTCCATCGAGCGGACCGTGCGCTTCGAGATCTCCCGCCAGGCCGCGCTGCTCGACGCCGGTGAGTCGATCGTCCAGGAGACACGCCACTTCCATGAGGACACCGGCGGCACCTCCTCGGGCCGCCCGAAGTCCGATGCGGAGGACTACCGCTACTTCCCCGAGCCGGACCTGGTGCCCGTCGCGCCGAGCCGCGAGTGGGTCGAGGAGATCCGCGCCGCGCTGCCCGAGCTGCCCGCCGCGCGGCGGCGCCGGCTGCAGGGCGAGTGGGGCTACGCCGACGCCGAGATGCGCGACGTGGTCAACGCTGGTGCGGTGGAGCTGATCGAGGCCACCGTCGCCGCGGGCGCGAGCCCGGCCG
>JAAZLF010000724.1 GCA_012799425.1 Actinomycetales bacterium
CAGGGCGGTGCCTTCGGCGACCGCGACAACCATGGCGATCGGGCGATGGACTCGGGTGAGCTGGAGCGCGAGAAGGGCATCACCATCAACGTCATCGACACCCCCGGCCACGCCGACTTCGGTGGAGAGGTCGAGCGCGGCCTGTCGATGGTCGACGGCGTCGTGCTGCTGGTGGACTCCTCCGAGGGCCCGCTCCCGCAGACCCGCTTCGTGCTGCGCAAGGCGCTCGCCGCGAAGCTTCCGGTGATCCTCGTGGTCAACAAGGTGGATCGTCCCGACGCCCGTATCGAGGCGGTCGTCGGCGAGGCCACCGACCTGCTGCTGGGCCTGGCCTCGGATCTCTCCGAGGAGATGGACGACATCGACCTGGACGCCGTGCTCGACGTGCCGGTCGTCTACGCCTCCGGCAAGGCCGGGCGCGCCACCACCACTCAGCCCGCCGACGGCACCCTCCCCGAGGAGGAGGACGTCGAGGCGCTGTTCAAGACCATCCTCGAGTCGATCCCGGCCCCTGTCTACGACGATGAGGTGCCGCTGCAGGCGCACGTCACCAACCTCGACGCCTCCCCGTTCCTGGGCCGCCTCGCGCTGCTGCGGATCAAGAACGGCGAGCTCAGCAAGGGCCAGCACGTCGCCTGGTGCACTCAGGACGGCACCACCAAGCAGGTCAAGATCACCGAGCTGCTGGAGACCAAGGGCCTCACCCGTGAGCCGATGACCCGGGCCGCGCTGCCCGGCGACATCGTCGCCGTCGCCGGGATCCCCGAGATCATGATCGGTGAGACCCTCGCCGACGCCACGGACCCCCGCCCACTGCCGCTGATCGCGATCGACGACCCGGCGATCTCGATGACCATCGGCATCAACACCTCCCCGCTGGCCGGCAAGAACGGCAAGGGCCACAAGCTCACCGCCCGCCAGGTCAAGGACCGTCTGGAGTCCGAGCTGGTCGGCAACGTGTCGCTGAAGGTGCTGCCCACCGAGCGTCCTGACGCCTGGGAGGTGCAGGGCCGCGGTGAGCTGGCGCTGTCGATCCTGGTCGAGCAGATGCGCCGTGAGGGCTTCGAGCTGACTGTCGGCAAGCCCAAGGTGCTCACCCGCGAGATCGACGGGAAGATCCACGAGCCGGTCGAGCGGATGACCATCGACGTGCCCGAGGAGTACCTCGGCACCGTCACCCAGCTGATGGCGTCCCGCAAGGGCCGCATGGAGACCATGAGCAACCACGGCTCCGGCTGGGTGCGCATGGAGTTCGTGGTGCCGGCCCGCGGTCTGATCGGGTTCCGCACCCGGTTCATGACCGAGACTCGTGGCAACGGCATCGCCTCCTCCTACTCCGACGGCCACGAGCCGTGGATGGGTGAGATCGTGTTCCGCTCCACCGGGTCCCTGGTCGCCGACCGCGCCGGCAACGTGACCCCGTTCGCGATGATCAACCTCCAGGAGCGCGGCTCCTTCTTCGTCGAGCCCACCTCCGAGGTGTACGCCGGTCAGATCGTGGGGGAGAACTCTCGCAACGAGGACATGGACGTGAACATCACCAAGGAGAAGAAGCTGACGAACATGCGCGCCGCATCGTCGGACTCCTTCGAGAACCTGGTGCCGCCGCGCCGGCTGACCCTCGAGGAGTCGCTCGAGTTCTCCGCGGACGACGAGTGCGTCGAGGTCACTCCCGAGGTGATCCGCATCCGCAAGGTGATCCTGGATGCCAATGAGCGCCGCCGCGCGACCTCGAAGGCCAAGTCGGGGAAGTGAACCGGTGACCACGCAGCAGCGCGCGAAGGCTCCGGCCCGCGAGGCCGACGCCGCCTCCCTGTCGGCCCGGCTCGCCCAGGCCGCGATGGCGGTCGTGCTCACGGTCATCTCCGTGCTGCTGCTGGTCACCACCCATCGGCTCGAGATCACCCTGCTCGGGGTCGAGCTGCCTGCAGGACTGCTGTTCGGCGCTCTGTTCCAGGTGACCACCTGTGTGTTCCTCTGGGCCGCGACCGGGTCGCGCTTCCCGCTGCTGGTGCTCGGCTGCCTCTGGGGCGTCCTGGCGATGCCCTTCCTCGGCGAGAGCGCCGGCGGCGGAGTGCTGATGCCCGCGGTGCTGGGCGATGTGCCCCAGTACTCGGGCTGGATCGTGCAGGGGATCGGGCTCGTGATCCCGTTCCTGTTCGCCGGGATGCTCACGGTGGCACGGCGGCGCCGTCCTCGGGCGCGCTGAGCTGATGGCCGCCTCTGCCCGCCCGGACTGGGCGACGATCCCCAACCTCGTCACCCTGCTGCGCTTCGTGCTCCTGGCGCCGGTGTGCCTGCTGCTCGTGGACGGCCCCGACACGCTCGCCGTGGTGCTGCTGCTGGTGTGGGCCTCGACCGACTGGGTCGACGGCCTGCTCGCCCGCGCCCTGGACCAGACGAGCCGGACCGGCGCGATCATCGATCCGATCGCCGACCGGGTGGGGCTGGTGGCCATCGTGCTGTCCCTCGCCATCGCGGACCTGCTGCCCTGGGCCGCGCTGGTGATCATCCTGGTCGTCGACGTGGCGATGGTCGTCCTGGCCACGCAGGCGGCCCTGGGCGGGCGGATCTCCGTCTCCTGGCTCGGCAAGGTCCGCACGTTCGTGCTGATGAGCTCGGTGTTCCTGCTGGTCGCGACCGCGGCCTGGGCGCCTGAGCTGGTGCCCGCCGCGCAGGTGCTGTGCTGGGTGGGCGTCGCGCTGCAGGTCGCCTCAGGCGTCGACTACATCGTCAGGGCGCGGCGGG
>JAAZLF010000725.1 GCA_012799425.1 Actinomycetales bacterium
ACTGCCGTTGTTCCGCTATGTCGGTGGCCCCAATGCCCACGTCCTGCCGGTGCCAATGATGAACATCCTCAACGGTGGTGCCCACGCCGACTCCAACGTCGACGTGCAGGAGTTCATGATCGCGCCGATCGGTGCGGAGACCTTCTCCGAGGCGATGCGGGTCGGCGCCGAGGTCTACCACGCGCTGAAGGCTGTGCTCCAGGAGCGCGGTCTGGCCACCGGTCTCGGTGACGAGGGCGGCTTCGCGCCGAACCTCGACTCCAACCGCGCCGCACTGGACCTGATCGTCGAGGCGATCGGCAAGGCGGGCTTCGAGGTCGGCAAGGAGGTCGCGCTCGCTCTGGACGTGGCCGCCACCGAGTTCTACGCCGACGGCACCTACACCTTCGAGGGTGCCAGCCGCACCTCGGCCGAGATGGTCGACTACTACGCCGAGCTGGTCGACGCCTACCCGCTGATCTCCATCGAGGATCCGCTGGACGAGGACGACTGGGAGGGCTGGAAGGCGATGAACGACCGCCTCGGCAGCAAGACCCAGCTGGTGGGCGACGACCTGTTCGTCACCAACCCCGAGCGCCTCAGCCGCGGCATCGCCGAGGGCTCCGCGAACGCGCTGCTGGTGAAGGTCAACCAGATCGGCTCGCTCTCCGAGACCCTCGACGCCGTGGACCTCGCCCACCGTGCGGGCTTCAAGGCGATGATGTCCCACCGCTCGGGCGAGACCGAGGACACCACCATCGCCGACCTCGCCGTGGCCACCAACTGCGGCCAGATCAAGTCGGGTGCACCGGCTCGCAGCGAGCGCGTGGCGAAGTACAACCAGCTGCTGCGCATCGAGGAGGAGCTCGGCGAGGCAGCGCGCTACGCCGGCGCCGCAGCCTTCCCCCGCTTCTCCTCCTGAGAAAACTCAGCGCGAGGTTGTAACCTCGTCGCATGAGCAGCAGACGACCGGGCGCCCCGCGATCGACGAGGCGCCCGGTCTCTGCGTCCGGGGGCAGGCGCCCCGGCGCGCGGAGCACCTCGCGTCCCTCGACGACCACCTCCCGAACGAGCACCCACACCGGCTCGCCGACCCGCTCCCGCGGCCCGGCCGCGGCATCGCGTCCCACGGCCGGCGGCTCCGGCGCGCCGGAGGAGGACGGCCCGGGCATCACCATCACCCGGCGCACGCTCGCGCTGATCGCCCTGATCGTCGTGGCGCTGGCCGCGCTGGTGCCCACCGTGAACTCCTACGTCGCCCAGCGCCAGCAGCTGTCGGATCTGCGCACGCAGGTCTCGCAGCAGGAGCAGCAGGTCGAGGATCTCCGTGACCAGGTGGCGCGATGGGAGGACCCGGCCTACGTCGCCGCGCGGGCCCGTGAGCGCCTCCTGTTCGCGATGCCGGGGGAGACCCAGTACCGCCTCACCGACACCTCCGGACAGGACGTGCCGCTCACCGAGGCCGAGCAGGCCGCGGAGGAGGCCACGGAGGGGGAGTGGTTCTCCCTGCTCTGGGAGAGCGTGGAGGGCTCCAGCCGCCTCACCCCCGAAGACATCCCCGACGAGACCGGATCGACCGACGACGACGTCTCCGAGCAGGACCCCGCAGACCAGCCGACCGACCAGGACCCTGAGCAGTGACCACACTCCCCTCCCTCCCCTTCGACTCCCCGGCCGCTGCGCACGATCTCGAGGTCATGCGCGCACAGCTCGGCCGGGACATGCGCGGGGTGGTCTCCATCGCGCGCCGCTGCAGCTGCGGACGCCCTGCCGTGGTGCGCACCGCCCCGCGTCTCGAGGACGGCACCCCGTTCCCCACCTCGCTCTACCTCACCCTTCCCTGGCTCACGCTCGAGCTCTCCCGGCTCGAGGCCACCGGCCTGATGGCCGAGCTGAGCGCGCGGCTCGAACGGGACGAGGAGCTCGCCGCCGCCTACCGTGCAGCGCACGAGCGCTATCTGGCCCGCCGTGAGGAGCTCGGCGATGCCGAGGAGGTCCGCCACGTCAGCGCGGGAGGGATGCCCACGCGCGTGAAGTGCCTCCACGCCGTCGCAGGCCAGGCGCTCGCGGAAGGCCCCGGTATCAATCCGATCGCCGATGAGGTGCTCGCAGGCATCGCGGGCGCCACCGAGCTGGTGTGCCGCTGCGACGCCTCCGCGGAGACCACATCCGAGAACGCCACGGAGGCACGATGAGCACGCCCGTCGCCGCGATCGACTGCGGCACCAATTCCATCCGACTGCTGATCGCCCGCCGGGACGAGGCCACCGGCTCGATGGTCGATCTCGAACGGCAGCTGGAGATGGTGCGCCTGGGCCTCGGGGTGGATCGCACCGGCCAGTTCGATCCGGTCGCGGTCGAGCGGACCCTCGACGCCGCACGTCGCTACCGGGCACTGATCGCCCATCACGGGGTCGCGCAGCAGGACATCCGCTTCGTCGCCACCTCCGCGACCCGAGACGCCTCCAACCGCGCCATGTTCATCGACGGCATCCGCGAGATCCTCGGCGTCGCCCCCGAGGTCATCAGCGGCCAGGAGGAGGCCGCGCTCTCTTTCCGCGGCGCCGTGAGCACAGTCGGCGGACTCCCGGCGGGACCGCGCCTGGTCGTCGACATCGGAGGCGGTTCGACCGAGCTGGTGCTCGGCACCGATGCACCGACCCACCGCATCAGCATGGATATCGGCTCGGTACGGCTGACCGAGCGGCACCTGGCCTCGGACCCGCCCACCGCGGCTGAGGTCTCTGCTGCCACCGCGGACATCGACGCGATGCTCGACGAGGCCGCAGCGGAGGTGCCGCTCGCCCAGGCCGCCGCCCTGGTGGGCGTCGCCGGAACGGTGACAACTGTCACGGCGGTGGCCAGCGGGATCCAGGACTATCGTCCCGACGTCACGCACGGCGCCGCCCTGACCACCCGGGAGATCGCTGACATCTGTCGCACCCTGCTCGCCGAGACCCGCGAGCAGAGGTCCCGGCGGCGCATCATCCACCCTGGTCGCATCGATGTGATCGGTGCCGGCGCCCTGATCTGGTCCCGGATCGTCGCACGCGTCGCGGCGGAGGCCGGGGTCGACGAGGCGCGCACGAGCGAGCACGACATCCTCGACGGGATCGCGCTCGCACTGCTCGACGAGACCCGCTGAGCGCTGGGACGTCTCACGGACGGCCGCATTCGTCTCATGCCTTTTGTCTCAGAGCCTCCGCAGTTCTAGGCTGGGGGCATGACCAACACTTTCGGCGGCAAGCCCCACGTACTCATCCTCGGCGGCGGTTCCGTCGGCCTGACGACCGCGTCCGAGCTGCGCAAGACGCTCGGTGCGGAGGTCGCGATCACCGTCGTGGACCCGCGCCCCTACATGACCTATGCGCCCTTCCTCCCGGAGGTCGGCGCAGGCAGCATCCACCCGCGCGACGTCCTCGCACCCCTGCGCAAGGTGCTGCCCGGCGCGAAGGTCGTCACCGGCTCGGTCTCCGCGATCCGCAGCGCCGAGAACACGGTCGTGGTGGACATGGAGGAGGGCGAGCAGCTCGAGATCGCGTACGACTACCTCGTCGTCGGCCTCGGCGCCGTGCCGCGTCTGCTGCCCATCCCGGGCCTGGCGGAGAACGCGATCGGCTTCAAGCAGGTCGAGGAGGCCGCCGCTGTGCGCGACCGCATCCTCGCCAACCTCGCCGAGGCGGCCTCGACCAAGGATCCGGCCGTCCGCAAGCGCCTGCTCACCTTCACCTTCATCGGCGGTGGCTTCGCCGGTGGTGAGGCCGTCGCAGAGACCGAGGACATGGTTCGCGACGCCCTGCGCTACTACCCCGACCTGCATGCCTCGGACATCCGCTTCGTGCTCGTCGACGGTGCGCCGTTCATCTTCCCCGAGCTCACCGAGGACCAGCGCGCCTACGTCCTCAACCAGCTGCGCGAGCGGGGCGTCGAGGTCAAGCTCGAGACCTTCCTGAACTCCGCCGAGAACGGCGTGATCAAGACCAGCGACGGCGACGAGTTCGAGACGGACCTGCTGGTGTGGAACGCGGGCGTGAAGCCCGCCCCGGTGCTCTCGGACGCCGAGGTCTCGGATCTGCCCGTGGTCACCGAGCGCGGCCCCATGATGGGCAAGCTCGAGGCGCTGGCAGACCTGCGCGTCAACGGCGCCGACGGCCCGCTGGACGACGTCTTCGCCGCCGGTGACTGCGCCGCGGTCCCGGACCTCGCCTCGGGCGAGGGCAAGTTCTGCCCGCCCAACGCCCAGCACGCGGTGCGTCAGGCCAAGCGCCTGGCGGACAACATCGCACGCTCCGTGCAGGGCCGCCCGCTGGTGGACTACTACCACCGCAACCTCGGCGTGATGGCCACGCTCGGCATGTACAAGGGCGTCGGCCGCCTCCAGGTGGGCGAGAAGGAGCTCGACATCCGCGGGCTGCCGGCCTGGGCCATGGCCCGTGCCTACCACGTGTACGCGATGCCGACCCTCGGCCGTAAGGCCTCCGTCGTCGCCGGCTGGGCCACCAACCTGATCTCGCGTCGCGACATCATCGGCATCCCCCAGACCGAGACCCCGCGCGCGGCGTTCGAGTACGCCTCGAACACGGGCAAGAAGAAGTGACCTCGGGGGAGCGTCCCGCACGGACGCTCCCGTGAGGGACCGACGGACGCCGTCGCGCCGCAGCGCGACGGCGTCCGTCGTTCGTCCGGCCTGTCGGGTCGTGCCCCGACCTGAGGCCGATTAGGATCGTGAGTTCCGAACACGAGCAGTAACGATCCTCGGTGGCCCGCGGGCGGTGCGCCGAGCCGAAGGGCAGCATTCATGGAGATCCACATCGTCGACGACGCCGATGCAGGTGCGAAGGTCGTCGCCGACCTCTTCGAGCGCACCGTGCGGGGGGCCGGCGAGTCTGGTGCCGTGCTGGGCCTGGCCACCGGATCCTCACCGGTGCCCGCCTACGCCGAGCTGATCCGTCGCCATCGCGAGGAGGGGCTCTCCTTCGCGGCCAGTCGCGCCTTCCTGCTCGATGAGTACGTGGGCCTGCCCGTCGGCCATGAGCAGAGCTACCACCGCTTCATCCGCGACAACTTCACTGCGCAGGTCGATATCGACGACTCCGCCGTCGTCTCCCCGGACGGCGCCGCCGACGACCCCGCGGCCGAGGCCGCCGCGTACGATCTCCGTCTCCGCGATGCTGGGGGAGTGGACCTGCAGATCCTTGGGATCGGCTCCAACGGCCACATCGCCTTCAACGAGCCGGGGAGCTCGCTGGTTTCCCGCACACGGGTGGTCGGGCTGACCCGCTCCACCATCGAGGACAACTCCCGCTACTTCGACGCTCCCTCGGACGTCCCCGTGCGCGCCATCAGCCAGGGCCTGGGCACCATCCTCGAAGCACGGCGGATCGTCCTGACCGCCACCGGGGAGGGCAAGGCCGAGGCCGTCGCTCAGCTCGCCGAGGGTGCTGTCAGCGCGCGCTGGCCCGCGACCGTGCTGCAGGCTCACCCCGACGTCACCGTGGTGGTGGACGAGGCGGCCGCCTCGAAGCTCGAGCTGGCCGACTACTACCGCTACAGCCGCGCGCTGGAGCGCGAGAACCCCCTCACCCCGCAGGGCTGACGCGGGCGATCGGGGAGGCGGACCCTGCCTGCGGGCGGATACGATCGCCCCCATGCAGCAGGCAGATCCCCCCTCCTCGACATCCTCCCCGGCAGCCGTGGCCCCGCGCTCCGGCCTGGACCGCTATTTCAAGATCTCCGAACGGGGATCCACCCTCGCCCGCGAGCTCCGCGGCGGCTTGGTCACGTTCTTCTCCATGTGCTACATCGTGGTGCTGAACCCGTTGATCATCGGCACGGTGCCCGACTCCACCGGCATGTACCTCGGCGGCGGCACCGAGCCGAACCTCCCCGCGGTCGCCGCCGGCACGGCCCTGATCGCAGGCATCCTGAGCATCTTCATGGGGGCCTGGGCGAAGTTCCCCCTCGCCCTCGCCGCGGGCCTGGGCCTGAACGCCTACCTTGCCTACTCGGTCGTGCCGTTGCCCGGCATGACGTGGGGAGGCGCGATGGGAATGGTGCTGCTCGAAGGCATCGTGATCCTGATCCTCGTGCTCACCGGCTTCCGCAAGGCGGTCTTCGACGCGGTCCCGCCGTTCCTCAAGACCGCCATCGCGGTGGGGATCGGCCTGTTCATCGCGTTCCTCGGCCTGTTCAACGCGAAGTTCGTGACCACCGCCGCCGGGACGCCCGTGCAGCTGGGCAACGACGGGTCCCTCACCGGATGGCCCACGTTCGTGTTCGTCACCGGTCTGCTGCTGATGTTCGTGCTGTGGATCCGCAAGGTGCCCGGCGCGATCCTGATCGCGATCGTGACGGCCACCGTCCTGGCCATGATCATCGAGAGGGTGCTGGATCTGGGAGCGTTCGCCCCTGCGGGGGAGGCCGGTGAGGGCAACCCCGGTGGCTGGGCGATGAACGTCCCGGCGCTGACGGAGTTCCCGATCCAGCTGCCCGACTTCGCCACCCTGTTCACCGTTGACCCGATCGGTGGTATCACCGCGGCCGGCGTGATCGGCGCGAGCGTCATCGTCTTCTCGCTGCTGCTGGCCGACTTCTTCGACACCATGGGCACGATGGTCGGCGTGGCCTCCGGCGCGGGTCTCGTCGAGGAGGACGGGGACATCCCGCACTCCCAGCGCATCCTGGTCGTCGACTCCGCCGCTGCGATCGCGGGCGGCATCGGCGGAGTCTCCTCGAACACCAGCTTCGTCGAGTCCACCTCCGGCGTCGCCGAGGGGGCTCGCACCGGCCTGGCCGCGATCGTGGTCGGCCTCCTCTTCCTGGCCTCGACGTTCTTCTCGCCCCTGGTCGCCATGGTCCCGTACGAGGCGGCGACCCCCGCACTGGTCATGGTCGGGTTCCTGATGATGACCCAGATCACCGACATCGACTTCACCGACGTCGAGATCGCGGTGCCGGCCTTCCTCACGATCATCCTGATGCCCTTCGCCTACTCGATCACCGTGGGCATGGGCGCCGGGTTCGTCATGTACGTGCTGATCCGTGTGGCGCGTGGCAAGGCGCGGGATGTGCACTGGCTGATGTACGTCATCGCTGTCATGTTCATCGCCTACTTCCTCCGCGGAGCGGCCGAGAGCCTCCTGCTGTGACGGAGGGCATCGGCAACGAGCGCGGAGGGGCGGACTGCTCCGAGGAGGACTCGGAGTCGGTCAGGGCGCTGGCGGCCGAGCTGCAGCGCGTCCTGCTCGTCTCCTCGCGGATCCTGCGCTCGCACACCGCCTCCGAGGGTGTGTCCGCGCCGCAGTTCTCCGTGCTCGCCTACCTCCAGCGGGCGGGGGACTCCACGCCGGGCGCCCTCGCGGAGTTCGAACACGTCACCCCACCGGTGATGACCCGGATCCTGGGCCGGCTGGAGGATGCCGGGCTCGTGCAGCGTGCCGCGCATCCCGGTGATGGTCGTCAGGTCCGGGTGACCCTCACCGAGGTGGGACGCGATGTGGTCCTGGCGGGCAGAGCGCAGCGCGATGCCTGGCTGCGCGCCAGGATCCACGAGGCAGCCCCGTCCGAACGTGACGCGCTGAGAGATGCCGCCCGCGTGCTGCGGGCGATCCTCATCCCGCCCCGTGACTGAGCACCGCAGCACGGCCGTCGTCATGTGGACACGGGACTCAGGCGCCGGCGGTGCTGTCCAGGACGTGATCGAGCACGGCGATCAGAGATGCCACGTCCTCCTCGCCCACGGCGGGGAAGGTCGCGATCCGCAGCTGGTTGCGGCCGAGCTTGCGGTAGGGCTCGATGTCCACGACACCGTGGGCGCGCAGGACGGACGTGATCGCGGTCGCGTCGAGCGACTCGTCGACGTCGAGGGTCGTGACCACCTGGGAGCGCGCCGCGGGATCCGTGACGAACGGTGTGATCTCCTCGCGACGGGCGGCCCACTCCTGGAGCATTCCGCTGGTGGCCCTGGTCCGGGCATCGGCCCAGGCGAGCCCACCCTGATGGAGCATCCATTCGATCTGCTCGGCGAGCAGCACCAGGGTGGCGATCGCGGGCGTGTTGAGGGTCTGGTTCTTGCGCGAGTTCTCCAGAGCGCTGGTGAGCGAGAGGAACGCCGGGATCCAGCGATCGGTCGCCGCTGCGAGCCGCTCGGCGCGCTCGATCGCGGCGGGAGAGAGCACGCTGAGCCAGAGCCCGCCATCGGAGGCGAAGGCCTTCTGCGGAGCGAAGTAGTACGCGTCGGTCTGGGAGAGGTCCACTGCGGCGGCACCGGCGACAGAGGTCGCATCCACCAGGACCAGCTGCTCCGGGCTGGCGCCCTCGGGGCGACGGACCGGCACCATCACTCCGGTGGAGGTCTCGTTATGGGGCCACGCGTACGCATCGACCTCAGCGTTCGCGCGGGCGATGGGCAGCGAGCCAGGCTCGGAGCGCAGGATCTCCGGCTCGTCGAGGTGCGGGGCGCCCTCTGCCTCGGACGCGAACTTCTGCGAGAACTCACCGAGCACGAGGTGCTGGGAGCGGCGCTCGATCAGTCCGAAGACCGCCATGTCCCAGAACGCGGTGGAACCGCCGTTGCCGAGGACCACCTCATGGCCGTCCGGCACGCCGAAGAGCTCTGCGATACCGGCCCGCACGCGCGCCACGACGTCCCTCACCGGCGCCTGGCGGTGAGAAGTGCCCATCACGTCACGGGACGCGGCCTGGAGCGCCTCCATCTGAGGACCGCGGATGCGCGAGGGCCCCGAACCGAAACGACCGTCTCCCGGGAGCAGCTGCTGCGGGATGGACAGAGCGCGGACGGCATCGGAACGTGCAGAGCTGACTGCGGTCATGCGAGGTCTCCTCCTGAGGGTGGGCCGAGAGGCACCGACTGTACTGGCGCCTGCCCCATTGTCCCAGCGGCTCAGCATGCGAGCGCGCACGGTCCACGGGTGCCTCGCGCGTGGGAGGATCAGGGTATGAGCCGTGCCGATCTCGAGAAGCAGCCGTACGACGTCGCGACGATGTTCGACGGCATCGCCAAGCGCTATGACCTGATGAACGATGTCGCCGCCATGGGGCAGGTCGGGATGTGGCGCGATCTGATGGTCGATGCGCTCGATGTCGGGGCCGACGACTGCGTGCTGGACCTGGCCGCAGGCACCGGTACGTCCACCACGGCGATAGCCCGCGCAGGCGCGCGAGTGATCGCGGCGGACTTCTCGCTCGGGATGATGGCTGAGGGGCGGCGGCGCGGCGCACCCGTCCCCTTCGTGGGGGCTGACGCACAGCACCTGCCCTTCGCCACCGACTCCTTCGACGCGGCGGTCATCTCCTTCGGACTCCGCAATGTCCACCAGCCTCGGAAGGCACTGGCAGAGATGGCCAGGGTCGTGCGCCCCGGAGGGCGCGTGGTCGTCTGTGAGTTCTCCACTCCCACCTGGGCGCCGTTCCGCACCGTGTACGAGAAGTACCTGCTGCGGGCACTGCCGGCGGTCGCGGGCAAGCTCGCGACGACAGTCGATGCCTACGAGTACCTCGCGGAGTCCATCCTCGAGTGGCCGGACCAGGAGGCGCTGCGGCACTGGTTCATGGACGCCGGCCTGGTGAAGAACCAGTACCGCAACCTCAGCGGCGGGATCGTCGCATTGCACCGAGGCGTGGTGCCGGCCCCCTGAGCGGAGGGGCACCGCGCTGGAAACAGGGAATCGACCGGATCCTCGTCGTAGACGAAGCGAAGCTCCGCTGACCTGCGGAAATGCCCGGAGCGGCCGCTGTGTGGCCGAGGCCACCTCCGAAAAGGCCGTTCTGGCTTGACCGGGGTGTTGGAGGTGCGTAATGTTCTTCCTCGTGCCCCGGAGAACGGGAACGAGGAACGGCCATCGTGCCGGACCGAGATTCCGGCTCTGACCAGGCATGGCAAGGCCTTCCAAGAGAAGATTGCGGCGCGGATCACACCGCACGGAATTGACTTGAG
>JAAZLF010000726.1 GCA_012799425.1 Actinomycetales bacterium
AGCCGTGCCGGCGCGCGCGCAGGCCGTACTCGGTGTCGTCCCACTTGATGAAGACGGGCAGGCTCAGACCGATGGCCCGCACGGTCTCCGTCGGGATCAGGCAGGTCCACCAGCCGTTGTAGTCCACGTCGGTGCGGCGATGCAGCCAGGGCGTCGACCGCAGCGGCTGCTGTGCGAAGTCGTGCTGCATCTCCGGCGCGGAGGTCGGGAGCGCTGGCTGGATCGTCCAGGGGTCCACGATCTCGCCGAAGGCATGCAGCACCGAACGGTTGTTCAGGTCGAACATGTGCGCGCCGACGAGGGTGGGGCGGGTGGCGAAGTCCGCGAAGGTCACCATCCGGATGAGCGACTCGGGCTCGATGACGATGTCGTCGTCGCAGTTGATGACGTAGGTCGCGGAACCGGAGGTCGAGGCCTCGTACATGCCGCGGGAGAACCCGCCGGAGCCGCCGATGTTCCCCTGCTCGATGACCTCGAGCTGCGCACCGAGCGCCTCCTGCAGGGGTCCGAGGTCCTCGGGGTGATCGTTCAACCGGTCCGAGCCCTGATCGACGACGTACATGACGTCGAGCAGCTCGCGCAGCGCGGAGTCCTCGGCGATGGTGCGGATGTTCTCCAGGCAGTACTCGACCTTGTTCATCGTGGTCATCGCGATGGAGAACGTGCCCTCGGTGCGTGCGAGGTCGGCGTCCGCCGTCCACTCCGCGCCGAGGATCGTGAAGTCGTCGCCGCTGGCGTATGCGTCGAACCAGTACCAGCCGCCGTCGCCGAAGGCACTCAGCGGCAGCTCGACGGTCTGCTCGCCGTCGACCGAGACGTCGATCGCCGCATGGCGCTGCAGGCTCCCCCGGGCGGTCGAGCGCATCACGATCAGCTGACCTCTGCCCACCGTGCGCACGGTCAGGCGGATCTTCCGCACCGGGGTCCAGCGCCGCCAGTAGCTCGCCGGGAAGGCGTTGAAGTAGGTGCCGAACGACCGCATCGCGTGCGCCGGGACCCGCACGGCGTGGCGCTCGCTGAGCTCGTTGACGTCCACGCGGGTCCGGGCCGCGCTGGCCTCGACCGCGTCGTCCTGGCCGACGGAGGACGCCCCGATCTCGCCGCGCAGGCCGAGGGATCCGCTGGCGGCCCGCGAGTGGGCCTCCTCCGCCTCGATGTACAGCGGGACGATGTCTGGCGAGACCTCGGCCGGGAGGATGAGCCTCTGCAGGACCCTCTGCGGGGCGCCCTCCTCAGCAGAGGTGCGGCTCGTCGACTCAGCGGTGGCGGTGGCGTTCATGGGTGGTAAGGCTCCTCGTAGGCGTCGATCGGTCGTCCCTCCGCCGGGGAGGGCCGGCCCGCTCAGGCGCGCAGCAGGTCGGTCAGCTTGTTGTCGGCCATGGACAGGGCGGAGCCGATGGCCATGTGCATGTCCAGGTACTGGTAGGTACCCAGGCGTCCGCCGAACAGGGTGCGCGGCTCGGAGTCGGCGAGCTCGCGGTAGGCCAGCAGGCGCTCGCGGTCGCTGCTGGAGTTGATCGGGTAGTACGGCTCGTCGCCGGACTCCGCGAAGCGGGAGTACTCCCGCTGGATCACGGTGCGGTCCTTGGGGTAGTAGTCGCGCTCGGGGTGGAAGTGGCGCGGCTCGATGATTCGGGTGTAGGGGACCTCGGAGTCGGCGTAGTTCATCACCGAGGTGCCCTGGAAGTCGCCCACATCGAGGTGCTCGGTCTCCAGATCGATGGTGCGCCAGCCGAGCTCGCCCAGCTCGTAGTCGAAGTAGCGGTCCACGGGGCCCGTGTAGACCACCGGGATGTTCCCGCGGGTGGCGTCCTTGTTCAGCGGCTGCGAGGTGTCGAAGTAGTCGGTGTCCAGCTGGACCTCGATGTTCGGATGGTCGGCCATCCGCTCCAGCCAGGCGGTGTAGCCGTCCTTGGGCAGACCCTCGTAGGTGTCGTTGAAGTAGCGGTTGTTGTACGTGTAGCGCACCGGCAGGCGCGAGATGATCGAGGCGGGCAGATCCTTGGGATCGGTCTGCCACTGCTTGCCCGTGTAGTTCTTGATGAACGCCTCGTACAGGGGACGGCCGATCAGCGAGATGCCCTTGTCGTTGAGGTTCTCGGGATCCTTGCCGGCGAACTCCCCCGCCTGCTCCGCGATCAGCGCGCGCGCCTCGTCGGGCGTGTACGCGGAGCGGAAGAACTGGTTGACGGTGCCGAGATTGATCGGCATCGGGTACACCACGCCCTGATGGTTGGTGTACACCTTGTGCTGGTAGCCGGTGAACTCGGTGAACCGGTTCACGTACTCCCACACCCTCGGGTTCGAGGTGTGGAACAGGTGAGCCCCGTACTTGTGGACCTCGATGCCGGTCTGCTCATCGGCCTCGGAGTAGGCGTTGCCGCCCACATGCGGGCGCCGGTCGATGATGGTCACCTTCGCGCCGTGCTCGACCGCCGCGCGTTCGGCGATGGTCAGTCCGAACAGGCCGGAGCCGACGATCAGGAGATCAGGAGTCGACACAGGGGGTCCTTTCGATACGTGCGGAGCGTCCTCCGAGGGTGGGCTCACAGTATCCACGGCAGGTGAACGGCAGACCAACGGCGCACGACGCGCGTCGTGGTGTGGGCGAGGTCATCATGCGCCCTCCCGCTCCGAGCCCTGCTCGACGAAGCGGCGATAGCCGATCCGTCGGACCCATCCCGGCACGAAGCGGTAGGCCCCGCGCAGCGCGACATTCTTGAGGAACCCGCCGGGGCCGGTGACACCGTCTGTGAGCATCCGGTGCTGCAGCCGGAGGTCGCTGGCGAACAGCTTCCGCCCGCCTCGGCGGGCGAAGAGCTGCTCGTCGACCCGGTAGTCGACGAGCACATCGGGGAGGTTCCCCATCCGGGCGCCGCCGAGCATCATGCGCTCCCACAGCCAGTAGTCCTCCAGCAGGGCGAGGTCCCTGTATCCGCCGACGGCCAGCGCCACCGAGCGTCGCAGCACCACGGTGG
>JAAZLF010000727.1 GCA_012799425.1 Actinomycetales bacterium
CACCTTCCCGCGGGCCGCACGGAGAGGAGGCCGCGATGCCGAGCACCGGTGGGCGCCGCGCCTCGGCGACGGATGCCGCAATCCTCGAGATCGTGCGCCGACGCTCCGAGACCAGCCGCGTGGAGATATCCCGCGAGCTCGGGGTCACCCCGGCGACGGTCACCTACGCCGTCAAGCGCCTGCTCGCCGCCGGACTGCTGCGCGAGGCCGGATTCGCGCAGTCCAACGGCGGCAAGCGCGCCTCCCTGCTGCGCGTGAACGACCAGGCCCGCTGGGCGATCGGGTGCACGATCGATGCGGACCGCCTCTCCCTGGCCGGCGTCGATCTCACCGGCGCGCTGCGCGCCCGCATCGCGGTGCCGCTGGCCCCCTCCCCCACGCCGACGCAGATCGGCGAGGCGCTGCGCCGGGCGCTGTCGATGATCCGCCCGGAGACCCAGGCGCACTCGGCCACGGGGCTCGGGATCGCGATCCCCTACGGGATCGGGGCGGAGGGACCGGATCTGCTACGCGAGATCACCGAGGGCCTGGGCATCCCCGTGATCAGCGCGAACTCCCCCGCGTGCGCGGCGCTGGGCAGCTACTGGAGCGGCGAGCAGCCCGAGAGCGGTCTGTGCGCGACGGTGCACATGGACGCGGGGCTGGGCCTATCGATACTGCAGGATGGCCGGCCCCTGCAGCCCGGCCCCGGGAGCTCCTCCACGCTGGACCACGTGAGCATCGATCCCGACGGGCCGCCCTGCGAGTGCGGCGGGAGCGGCTGCCTGCACCAGTACGCCTCGGCCCGCGCGATCATTGCGCACGCCTCGCGCCTGGACGGCCTGGCCCGCGATCTGGGGCTGCTGCTCACCGACTCCTCGCTCAGCAGCGACATCGTGCTGATCGCGCTCGCCGCCGCGCGCGGGGAGGGTCGGGCGCGGGACGTGCTGGTCACGGCGCTTGAGGCGGTCGCCCAGGCGGTGTGGTCGGCGACCAGTGCGCTGGGGATCCGCGCGGTGGTGCTCTCGGGGCCGGGGCTGCAGGCGGCACCGGTACTGGTGGGCGAGACGATGGATCGCCTGTTCACCGCCCGCGCCCGCAACCTCGGCGCCGAGGTGGCGGTGTCCGTCTCCCAGGTCCAGCCCCATCCGTGCGCCGTGGGCGCGGCGGTGCTGGCGCTGCAGACGTTCATGACCCCGGGCCACCCGTCCCGCAGCGAGCCGACAGGCGGGGCCTCGCTGACCGGGAAGGTCGGCTGAGACCCTCACCAGCCCGCGGGCGGCCAGGGCTCCCCGTCGACGAGGGCGTTCAGCTCGTAAGCCCCCGTGCCGTCGAGGCTCTCGCGCAGGATGTCCGCGTGGCCGGCATGGCGGGCGTTCTCCTCGATCTGGTGCAGGGCGAACCAGCGCATGGACCAGGTCTCGCGTCCTGCGAACCAGGGCGCATCCGGCACGGGGGCGTGCGCGTCGAGATCGGCGGCACGGATCGCGGCGGCGAGCTCCCGGCCGGCGGTGCGGAGCTGCTCGATGAGCGATTCGGGGGTGTCCTCCTCGCGCACGGCCTCGGGTGCGATCATCCCCTCGGCCTCATGCTGCTGCGGGGTGCGCTGCGGCTCGGACCCGGCCGCGGGTGCTGCGGTGAGGGTGCGGACCGCCCCGTCGGCGATCAGCAGCACGTGCCGCGCGAGCGCCCCCAGGCTCATGCCGGAGGCGCTCGGGACCTGTATGAGCTGGGCGCGATCGAGGCCGTGCAGGGTGGTGGCGACCTGGTCGATCTGCTGCTGGGCGAAGGTGGCGAGGCTGTCGTGCTCGCCGGCGGTCGGTGCGGTCAGGAAGGGCATCGCGGTTCTCTCCTCGGAGGCTGCGGCGGCCTGGGTGGTGCGCCGCGGCCCACGCTCCTCCCCATGGCGGACAGCTTCTGTCCGCGAAGTGCGGCAGAGTGTGCCCATGAGCGACGTGACCTCGAGAGCACTGCGACTGCTGGCCCTGCTGCAGTCCCGCACGGTGTGGAGCGGGCCGGAGCTCGCCGCCCAGATGGGCGTGACCACCCGCACCGTGCGGCGGGACGTGGACCGGCTGCGGGAGCTCGGCTATCCGGTGCTGACCTCGGCCGGGCACGGAGGCGGCTACCAGCTGGGGGCCGGCCGGGCGCTGCCGCCGCTGCTGCTGAGCTCCTCGGAGGCGGTGGCCGTGGCGGTGGGGCTGCGCCTGGCCTCGTCCTCCGGGGTGGAAGGCCTGGACGAGGAGGCGCTGCGAGCACTGTCCGCGCTGGATCGGATCCTGCCCGCAACGGTGCGGGCGGAGGTCGGCGCGGTCACCGAGGCGATGGGCGTGATCACCCGCCCTG
>JAAZLF010000728.1 GCA_012799425.1 Actinomycetales bacterium
CGGCGCCGCGCCCGGGATGAGCCCCAGCTGCGCGGCCTGGGCACCACCATCACCGCCCTGCTGCGTGCGGAGGGCAAGTTCGCGCTCGCCCACATCGGCGACTCCCGCGCCTACCTGCTGCGCGCCGAGGAGACCACCCAGATCACCAAGGACCACACCTTCGTGCAGCGGCTGCTGGACGAGGGCCGCCTGACCGAGGACGAGGCGGAGCGTCACCCCCAGCGGTCGGTGCTGATGAGGGTGCTCGGCGATGTCGACGCCGACCCGGAGCTGGATCTCTCCCTCCGCCCGGCGCACGCCGGGGACCGCTGGATGCTCTGCTCCGATGGTCTGTCGGGCCTGGTCTCGCTGGACACCATCGACGCCACCCTCAAGGAGATCGATGATCCCGGCGAGTGCGCGGAGGCCCTGATCCAGCTCGCCCTCAAGGGCGGCGGCCCCGACAACATCACCTGCATCGTCGCCGACGTGGTCGACCTGGACACGCTGGCGCGCAGCGAGGAGGCCCCCTCCTCGACCCCGCAGATCGTCGGCTCCGCGGCCCGCAACCGTCATGCGCCGACGGCGGCTTCCGGTCCCGCGGCGAAAGCCGCGGCCCTCACCCGCGAGGAGCCGGAGGCCCCCTACGAGGACGACGACTTCTCCGCGGAGGAGCCGCCGCGCCGCAGCCCCTGGCCGGCGATGGTCGCGCTGATGCTGCTGATCGCCCTGCTGGGCGGGCTGCTGTGGGCGGGCTACGCCTGGTCGCAGCGGCAGTACTACGTCGGCTCCGACGGCACCCACGTGGTCCTCTACCAGGGGCTGTCGCAGGACCTGGGGCCGATCTCGATGTCGGAACCGATCGAGGTCACGGACATCGAGGTCGAGGACCTGCCCGAGGTGACCCGTCAGCAGGTCGAGCGGTCCATCACCGCCTCCGACCGCGACTCCGCCCAGCAGATCATCGACCGGCTCGAGCAGGCCGCGTCCGCGAACCAGCCGCCTGCGACGGTCTCCCCCTCCGACGCCGGCGGTGCCTCCGATGCCGGGGGCGCCTCCGATGCCGGGGGACGCGAGCAGGACGGGGCCGAGGAGATCGAGCCTCTGCCCACCCGCACCGGGAGCGGCGTGCCGTACCCCGGCCAGGGCGAGGAGACCTGATGGCCACGATCGTGTCCTACACCGCGCGTCCGCGCCGCCTCATGCAGGGGGTGCTGCTGCTCGCCGCGGTGATCATCGGGGTGGGCGCCTACGCTCTGGTGGGACTCGGTCGGCATGACGAGCTGCCCGAGAACCTCCTGACGGTGGGGATCGGCGCCCTCGTGCTCGCGATCGCGCTGCAGGTCGCGGTCATGTGGCGCACCCCGTACGCCGATCCCGTGATCCTGCCGATCGTGATGCTGCTGAACCTGCTGGGCATCGCGACGATCGAGAGCGTGCACGCCGCGAACTCGATCTACGGGATCCGCAGCTCGGCCAGCGCGGACAGGCAGATGCTGTGGGCGGTGCTCGGTGTGGCCCTGTGCATCGCCGTGGTGGTGCTGCTGCGCGACCATCGCCGACTGCGCCGCTACACCTGGATCAGCGCCGTCGTGGGCGGTGTGCTGCTCCTGCTGCCGCTGGCGCCGGTGATCGGCTCTGCGCGCAACGGCTCGAAGATCTGGATCTCGATCGCGGGCTACAGCTTCCAGCCTGCCGAGCTGGCGAAGATCGCCTTCGCGATCTTCTTCGCCGGCTATCTCGTCTCGCGCCGCGACACCCTCGCGCTCGCGGGGCCCAAGGTGCTGGGCATCCAGCTGCCGCGCTGGTCCGATTTCGGCCCGATACTGGTGGCCTGGGGCTTCGCGATGGCGGTGCTGGTGCTCCAGACGGACCTGGGCACCTCCTTGATGTTCTTCGGCCTGTTCGTGGTGATGCTGTACGTGGCGACCGACAGGCTCAGCTGGCTCATCATCGGCGCGATCATGTTCCTGCCCCCGGCGGTGTTCGCCGCCACCCAGATGGGGCATGTGCGCACCCGCATCACCTGCTGGCTGGACCCGCTGTCGAGCGAGAACTACTCCTCGTGCCTGCAGATCAGCCAGGGCCTGTTCGGTCTGTCCAACGGCGGGCTCACCGGTGCCGGTCTCGGCGAGGGGCGGCCCGATGTGGTCCCCCATGCGGAGTCCGACTTCATCTTCGCCTCCTTCGCGGAGGAGCTCGGCATGGTCGGCGCCTTCGCCCTGCTGCTGCTCTACCTGCTGC
>JAAZLF010000729.1 GCA_012799425.1 Actinomycetales bacterium
AAGTTGGTCTTGCGGTGCCCGGTCCCCTTGCGGTCGGTGCACTCGGCGGACCACTGCGACCAGTCCGGCAGGGTGCCGGCGGCCCGGCGGTCGCGGGCGGCGGCGAGCAGCTGCTCGAGCGCCGCACCGGCATCGGAGACGATCCCCAGATCAGGGGTGAAGATGCGGCCGATCTGCGTGGACTCGATGTCGATGTGCACGAAGCGGCGGCCCTCGCGGTACGTGTCCAGGGCGCCGGTGTGCCGGTTCGCCCAGCGGTTGCCGATGCCGACGACCACGTCCGAGCGCAGGAACGTCTCGTTGCCGTACCGGGTGTGGGTCTGGATGCCGATCATCCCGGCCTGCAGCCGGTGGTCGTCGGCGATCGCGCCCCAGCCCATCAGGGTCGGGGAGACCGGGATGTCGAGCAGCTCGGCGAGCTCGACCAGCTGCTCGGAGGCGTTCGCGTTGATGACGCCGCCGCCGGCGATCAGCAGCGGACGCTCGGCGCTGACCAGCATGTCCAGCACCTTCTCGGCCTGGGCGCGGGTGGCGGCGGGCCGGTCGACGGGCAGCGGCTCGTACATGTCGATGTCGAACTCGATCTCGGCCAGCTGCACGTCCAGCGGGAGGTCCAGCAGCACCGGGCCCGGTCGGGCCGAGCGCATGATCTGGAACGCCTTGGCGAAGGTGCCGGGCACCAGGCCGGGCTCGAGGATCGTCGAGGCGTACTTGGTGACCGGCTTGGCGATGGACTCGATGTCGATCGCCTGGAAGTCCTCCTTGTGGAGGACCGAGGTGGGGGCCTGGCCGGTGATGGCCAGGATCGGGATCGAGTCCGCCTGGGCGGCGTAGAGCCCCGTGATCATGTCGGTGCCCGCCGGGCCGGAGGTGCCGACGCAGATGCCGATCCCGCCGGTGGCGCGCGAGTAGCCGTCGGCGGCGTGCGAGGCGCCCTCGACGTGGCGATGCAGCGTGTGGCGGATGCCGCCGTGCGCCTTCATCGCGGAGTAGAACGGGTTGATGGCGGCGCCGGGCAGGCCGAAGGCCTCGGTGGCGCCCTCCTTCTCGAGGATCAGGGCGATCGCGTCGACAGTGCGCATGCGGGTCATGGTCTTCTCCTTCAGGCTTCTGCGGTGGTGTCAGGCCCGGGCGCCGTCGCTGGCCTGCGATGAGAGGGCCTCGACGAGGGTGAGGAGGCCGGAGTGGTCCAGGCCGCCGTCCCCGCGGGCGACGGTCGCGCCGACCAGCTGGGCGACCAGCGACCCCAGCGGGATCGTCACGGATGCCTCGCGGGCGGCGGCGGTCACGATGCCCATGTCCTTGTGGTGGAGCTCGAGCCGGAATCCCGGTGCGAACTCGCGGTCGAGCATCTTGCGGCCCTTCTGGTCCAGGACCTTCGAGCCCGCCAGGCCGCCGCCGAGGACCTCGAGCGCCGCCGTGGTGTCGACGCCGTATGCCTCCAGGAACAGCACCGCCTCGCTGAGCGCCTGGATGTTCGCCGCGACGATGAGCTGGTTGGCGGCCTTGACGGTCTGGCCGGAGCCGGAGGGGCCGACGTGGACGATGGTCTTGCCGATGGCCTCGAAGACGTCTTTCGCGGCCTCGAAGTCGGCCTGCTGGCCGCCGACCATGATCGACAGGGCGGCGCCTATCGCGCCGGCCTCTCCGCCGGAGACGGG
>JAAZLF010000070.1 GCA_012799425.1 Actinomycetales bacterium
CGCCACTCGACGAAAGGTGCCATCTGAACGGCACCTTTCGCTCAGTGGCGGGGCTTGCTGCGCCCGCGGGGCTCGCTGCGCGGCGTGCTTGTTGCGCGGCGGGGCTTGCTACGCGGCGTGCTCGCTACGCGGCGTGCTCGCTACGCGGCGGCTTGCTGCGCGGCGGGCTTGCTGCGCGGTGGGGCTTGCTACGCGGCGTGTTCGCGCAGGTGCGCGGCGACCAGCCCCGGCGCGCCGTCCACGCCGCGGTAGCCGGGGAAGGCGTTGACGTCGATGACCACCGGGCCGCCCGGGGTGTGCAGCACGTCTGCCCCGAAGAGGTGCACGCCGAGCACCCGTCCCGCCGCGAGGGCGAGGTCCACCAGCTCCTCGTCCGGGGTGAACGGCTCACCGGAGGTGACGTGGGGATGGGTCAGGGTCGAGGGCTTGAGCAGGCCGCGTACCTCGCCGCCCGCGACGTAGAGCTTGCGGTCGATGTCCTCGGCGACCAGACGCGGCTCCACCAGGTAGGGGCCGGTGAACGGCGCCTCGGCAGGGAGCGTGGCGGCGGTGCCGGCCAGCACCTGGCTCCCGCGCCCCGGGCCCGAGAGGGCCTTGACCACGATCTCTTCGTCCCGATCCGCTTCGAGCACCGACGCCCAGTCGGCGTGCTCCTCGGCCCGGGGCACGGGAATCCCCGTCTCGGCGAGGCGGGTGTGCCACAGACGCCGGTCGCGCAGCAGCTCGTCGGCCGCGAACGGTGCGCACAGCGGGATGCCGCGGTCATGGAGCCGAGCAGCGGGGTGAGGGTGGTGTGCAGGCCGCGGTGGGCCACCAGGTCCTGCCCGTTCAGCGAGTCGGGATCGATGGTCTGCTCATGCGGCAGCAGCACGTCCACCGTGCTCCCGCCCGCGGTGAGATCCTCGATGACCTCGGCGAGCAGGGAACCCGGCTTCGGCGGCTTGCCGAGCAGCAGGGAGAAGCGCAGGGACATGCTCCAGTATCGCCGGGCAGCGGGCTCTCTCGGAGGGTTTCGCGCCAGTATCGCCGGGCAGCGGGTTCTCGCGGGTCGCTTCGCGCCGATCCACCCCCGTGCCGCCGGGACTCAGCCCCGCCCCACCAGCGCCGTGGACTCGCCCAGCAGAACGTCGCCGCGCACATGCACCTCGGTCGAGCGCGCGGACTCACCCTCCGAGCCGTTCGAGCCGTCGAGCACCCACTCGACCGCCTGGCGCGCCATCTCTGCCAGGGGCAGGGCGATCGTGGTGAGCGTCGGGTTCGAGTCGGAGGCGCCAGGCACCCCGCCGAAGCCCGCCACGGCGACCTGGGTCGGGACGTCCACGCCGCGTCGGCGCAGCTCGCCGAGCGCGCCGAGGGCCATGACGTCGGCCGGAGCGAAGACGCACAGCGGCGCATCGTCGGAGGCGGGGGAGGATGTCAGGTGGTCGTGCAGGCGTTCGCCGAGCGCGTGGCCGCCCGCGCGGGTGAGGTCCGCGGCGGTGCTCAGCTCGGGCTCGATCCCGGCCTCGGTGAGCGCGGCGACGAAGCCGCCGGTGCGGTCGCCCGCCGAGGGGATCCCGGCGATGCCCTCGACCACGGCGAAGCGGCGGTGCCCCTCGACCACCAGGGCGGTGGCGAGCTCGTGCGCGGCCGCGGCGTTGTCGGGCACGATCGTGCGGCCCATCCCGAGCGACTGGCCCAGGCCCACCACCTTGCCGCCGTTGCGCTCGAAGCCCTCGAGCAGCAGGCGGATCGCGGCGTCGGACTCGTTGCCGTAGCGGTGCGAGCCCACCAGCACCAGCGCATCGACCTGCTGGGCGATCAGGGAGCGCAGCGCGCGGATCTCGGTGTCGATCTCGCGGTCCGTCTGGGTCAGCAGCACCTGCGACTGCGAGGCGAACACCTGCTGCTGGACCTCGCGGGCGATCGTCGCGAAGTAGGGGTCGGCGATGTCGTGCACCACCAGGCCGATCAGGCCCGAGCGGGAGCGGGCCAGGGCCTGCGCCTGGGCATTGGGGACATAGCCGAGCCGGTCCGCCGAGGCGCGCACCTTCTCGGCGACGGCCTTGCCGGGCACCCTGCTGGACCCGTTGAGCACACGGGAGGCGGTGGCCAGGGAGACCCCGGCGTCCTGGGCGACGTCACTGAGGCGCACGGCGGGCATCTGGACTCCTTCTGCAGGGGGTGCGGGGAAACGCTGTCCCCGACCCGGTCAGCATAACGACGGGCCTGCTCGCCAGGGCGTGAATGGGGAGGCCGGGTGGCGATCGGCACGTCTAGCGAGGCGGCTCGGCGCCGGCGGTGATCAGCTCACGGAGGGTCTGCGCCTCGCGGCGCAGCAGGGCCGGATCGTCCTCGGGGACGAACTCGAGCAGGGCGTCATGCTCCCCGCCCGCCGCGGCGACCACCCCGAACGCCTCCCGCCACAGCGCAGCGCGCGCCGAGAGCGGCAGACGCTCGCTGCGCGGCCACCACGAGAACACGTGGAGGGTGGAGAGGCGGTGGACCGCCCGGCGCAGCGTCTCGAGCGCCTCCGCCTCGGGCATGCCCTGGTGGGGCTGCCAGTAGGTGCGCAGGTTCGCCCGGCCCACCTCGTCGAGCAGTCGCAGGGTCGAGCCGATCTCGTCGGTGAGGGTACGGCCGTGGAACTCGAGGCCGACGTCGATGCCGTGCGCGGCGGCCGCCTGCGAGAACTCCTGCAGGCGGCGCACGATGCGTAACCGTTCCGGGGCGGGGACGTCCGCCGAATCGGCGCTGCCCGCCCAGACCCGGATCCGTGGGGCGCCGAGCTCCCGGGCCGCGGCCAGCACAGCCTCCCCCTCGGCACGGACCACCTCGTCGTTCCCCTCGAAGCGGAGATAGGAGCCGTAGGAGGCGACCGACAGCCCCGCCCGCTCGGTGAGCTCGCGCGCCCGACGGGCCGCGGCGAGATCCCCGGGCGGCACGTGCACGTCCCCGGCCCACTCTATGCACTCGAGCCCCGCCTCCGCGGCCAGGCGCACGACGGTGGGGACCTCGAGGGCGCGGAAGGTCACCGAGCACAGGCCGGGTCGGATCATCGGGTCCTCCTCAGGGGTGCGGAGCCCACGGCGCGGACGTCAGCGTGCGGAAACCGTATTCCTCCACGTTACTGCGCACGCGACGGGTGTCAAGATCCGAGCGTGCCGACGCGTTCATGAGAGACCTCTCATGATCGTCTGGCCGCCCTCTCATCTGTGCCGGGTGGACTGTGCACACATAGCCGTGCAGTGAGCGGAAGACGAAGGAGCGCAGGCGCATGAGGAAGAAGACGATCTGGACCGTCGTGGCGGGCACCAGCGCCGCCGTGCTGGCCCCGGGCGTCGCCTACGCCCTCGTCGCCGGCGGCGCCTCGATGCCCACCGAGGGCCCGGGCATCGGCAGCGACGGCTCCGAGACCTCCCTCGACGATCAGCAGGGCCCCGACCGGCCCGGCATCGGCGCGGATCTCGATCCCGCGGAGAACGGGGACGAGACCTCGAAGGATGCCGACCAGGATGCGGACAAGGACGCTGTCGGCCCGAAGCAGGTCCCCGCGGTGGAGTCCCTGAAGTCCGGCGCCTCCGCGCCGGCGGCCCCCTCAGCGGTCACCGCCGTCTCCGCCCCCTCGCCGGTCTCGCCGCCCACACCGGCGCCCGCCCCGCGCACCACCACGCAGAAGGCTCCGGAGCCCCCGCAGAAGTCGACGACGAAGAAGGCGCCGGCCCCCAAGTCGGCGGTGCAGTCGGCGCCGTCACCGGCCACCCCGCCCTCGCCCGACAGCCCCGACTCGCCGGAGTCCCCGGACTCGGCCGACTGAGCCGCCGGGTCGTCAGTCGCGGCCCAGCAGCGTGCCCATCGGCACGAAGTCGGAGAACTCGGCATCGAGCGTGCTGCCTGCGGCCGGTGCGGGGGCGGCCTCCTGTGCGGTTGCGTCCGTGCGGTCGGCCGCAGCGTCGGATGAGCTCTCAGCCTCCCCGAGGCCGGCGCGCAGCATGGTCGCGAGCTCCGCGGTGGCGCGGCGCACCCGCGCCGTCAGCGGCTGCTCATCGGCCTGTCCCTCGGTGTCCGCGCCGAAATCGGCCGACGCCGCGAACACCGCCGTCGGCA
>JAAZLF010000730.1 GCA_012799425.1 Actinomycetales bacterium
CCGTGATCGCCGTGCGCGTCGTCGTCCTCGGGGTCGTAGTTCTCGTTGGCCCCGGCGAAGTCCTTGACCGTGGCGGTCAGAGGATGTTCGGTGCCGTCCTCGAAGACCAGCACCATGTCGACCTCGTCGCCGGGTGCCAGAGGGGCGACCAGGGACATCAGCATGATGTGGTCGCCTCCCGGCTCGAGCACCAGCTCCTCGCCGGGGAGGATCGGGAACCCGCCCTCCTTCTCCTCCATGCTCATCCCGCCCGAACCGTCCTCGGCGGTCTGATGGAGCTCGACGACCTCGGAGGCCTCGGTGGTGACCGAGGCCAGGACCAGCTCGGTGTCGGTGTTGTTGGTGATGGTGGCGAAGGCGGACGTCATGCCGTCCTCTGCGGCCTTCACCCACGGATCGGTGATGGTGAGCGCGTCATCCGTCTCCGCAGGCTGCTCTGCCCCGGGGCCGGAGCCCTCCGCATCGGGGTCATCGGTCGAGGCGCCCGGCGCCTCCTCGCCGCCGCATGCGGCCAGAAGAGCCGCCGCGGGCAGCGCGGTCAGGGACAGCAGCGCGCCGCGGCGGGAAAGGCCTGCCCGGCGACGGGGGTCTGCGGTGCCCGTGCCGACGCCGTCGGCGAGGTGGGCGGGCGTGCTGACAATGCGGGTGGTGCGAGACATCAAGGGGTCCTTTCGGAAGCTCCCGCACATCGGAGACGTGCCCGAGGGGCACAGGCACCGTGAAGCGGTGAGCGATGATCTGAGGGGGCGCCGGCCGTGGCAGCCGGTGAGCATCCCGAGGTGCGGCACGGAGCCGCGCGGGGTTCTCGGGCGAGCGCTGCCGTGCAGGACGATCGGCGCGGTGTGATCGTGTGGTGGCCGGCCCGAGCTGCGGCGCGTGGCGCCGGGGCGTGATCAGGCGGCCAGGACCAGGGGCGGCCCGCGGCGCAGCTGGGACGAGAGCACCGCGCGCCGGACAATACGCAGATGGGCGGTCGACGGCAGCGCCGGGCGGGGCCGCGGCATCACGAACCGGGTGAGCACGACGCCACGGCGGGGACGCTGCAAGAACCTCAGCAGTGCGCCGGCCAGGCCGAAGCAGCGGAACAGCATCGTCTCGCCGCGATGCAGCAGCAGGGTCGTGACCAGCGCGGCGACCACGTGCCCGATCAGCATCTGCGGATCACTGTGCCCACCGTGCAGAGCGTGGTCTGCGGCCGTGCCGAGTCCTTCGGAGCCGTGCGCGGCGTGGGCGTCGACCTCGGCCCCGGCCGGGCCCGGTGAGCCGTGCGCTGCGTGTGCGCCATGGCCCAGATGACTGCCGGGCGGATCGACCAGTCTGGCGTGCGGGTCCCCGGGCGTGCCGGCCATGAACAACCCGTGGAACAGCGCCTGGCTGCCCAGGACCGCGGCCGACAGCCTCGCCGGCGAGAACCGGGATCCGGCCAGCACCGTGCAGACCGTCACCGACAGCCACCAGGGCAGCGCGACGCCGACCCAGCCCGGCACGGCACCACCTCCGGCGACGTGCCCGAACAGCGCGACCGCCGTGGCGATGGTCGCGGCGATACCTCCCCGCACCAGGCGGAGGGGCTCACGGTTCGAGGGCATGCCCCCATTCTGGCTCGGATCAAGCGCTGACGTGGGGAGGCGAGCTGGGGAGTTGGGTACGGTGAGGGCATGCCTGTCTCAGACCTGTCGGTGAGCACCCAGAACTATCTGAAGGCGATCTGGAGCCTCGGCGAGTGGTCCGGTGCACCGGTGACGGTCTCGGCGATCGCGGAGAGGGTGGGCGTGCGCACATCCACCGTCTCCGATGCCGTGCGGAAGCTGTCCGATCAGGGGCTCATCGAGCACACGCGGTACGGCGCGATCGGGTTGAGCGAGCAAGGCCTCGGATACGCCCTGGAGATGGTGCGCCGGCACCGGCTGATCGAGACGTTCCTGGTCGAGGTCCTCGGGTACGGGTGGGAAGAGATCCACGACGAGGCGGAGCAGCTCGAACACGCAGTCTCCGATCTCCTGATCGACCGGATCGACGCCCATCTCGGGCGCCCCGCCAGGGATCCGCACGGAGACCCGATCCCGACCGCTGCCGGCGAGGTCGAACGACCCGACGCTCACCGCCTGACGGATGTGGCGGCAGGGGCGGAGGTCCGGGTCGAACGCATCTCCGACG
>JAAZLF010000731.1 GCA_012799425.1 Actinomycetales bacterium
AGGGCAACCACAGCCTCGCCGTCGCGGACGTCGACGGCGACCAGAAGGACGAGATCGTCTACGGCTCCGCGACCATCGACGACGACGGCACCGGCCTGTACTCCACCGGCCTGGGCCACGGCGACGCGCAGCACGTGAGCGACTTCGACCCCTCCAGGCCAGGCCTGGAAGTGTTCTCGGTCCACGAGGACATGGCGGCCAGCGGCAACCGCGGCGCGACCTTCCGCGACGCCGCCACCGGCGAGGTGCTCTGGAGCGTCCCGGCAGAGAAGGACACCGGTCGCGGCGCGATGGCGGACATCGACCCCCGCCACGAGGGCGCCGAGGGCTGGAACGTCGGCTACGACGCCGAGTGGAACTCGCCGGTCGGCTCGCTGCGCTCCGCGCAGGGCGAGCTCATCTCGACCGAGATCCCGGCGGCGAACTTCGTGGCCCTGTGGGATGGGGACCTGCTCAGCGAGATCGTCGACCACGATTTTGACGAGGAGACCCGAACCGGGGTGCCGACCGTGTCGAAGTGGGACTACGAGAACGAGCAGCAGGTGGAGATCCTCCGGGCCGAGGGGACCGCGAGCAGCAACGACACCAAGGGCAACCCCGCACTCCAGGCCGACCTGCTCGGCGACTGGCGCGAAGAGCTCGTGTACCGCACGGAGGACTCCTCCGCCCTGCGGATCTACACCACCACGGACGTCACCGAGCACCGCCTGCGCACCCTGATGTCGGACCCGCAGTACCGGCTCTCGATCGCCTGGCAGCACGTGGCGTACAACCAGCCACCGCACACCAGCTACTTCCTCGGTGAGGGCATGGAGACCCCGGCGGCCCCGTCGCTGCGGTACACCACGCCCGCCCCGCGCCTCGAACCCGTGCGCGGCAACGGCCGCTTCTGAGCCGCCGGCCGCACCACCATCTGAGAGGACCGCATGCCCCGTCTGCCCGAGACCCCGCTGCAGCTGCTCGAGCCGCGCGCCGGCGCTGCCGCCGTGCCCACTCAGTTCGGGGTGCCCTGGCCCCGCGGCGCTATGCCGCAGTCCCCGCAGTTCGACCTCGTGGACGCATCGGGCAGCACGCCGGTGGACACCTGGGTCGCTGCACGCTGGCCCGACGGGTCGGTGAAGTGGACAGGGCACGCCGGATGCGCCCCGGCGGGCGACGCCCGTCTCGTCGCGGCCGACGGCAAGGAGGGGACGGCGGCGACGACAGCGCCCCGGACGGGCGTCGTGGTCGAGGTGTCCGAGCAGGCCGATGGCTCGATCGACGTGGACACCGGAGTGCTGCGGGTGGTCATCGCCCCGCACGATGGTGCGCCGCTGCGTCACCTCGAGGTCGACGGGCGCCTGGTCGGGCAGGACGGACGGCTGATCGCCTCCTCGGCCGCGTCCCCGGGCTCGGGTGCGAGCCGCCGAGAGCACCGGGTGCGGACCACCGCGGCTGGCATCGAGCGTCGCGGGGAGCAGCAGGTGGTGGTGCGCCTGGAGGGCCACCACGAGGTGGCAGGAGAACGCGTGTTCCCCTTCGTGCTGCGCCTGTACGCGACCGCGGGGTCGAGGCGGCTGCGGGCGGTGCACTCCCTGGTCTGGGACGCGGATCCCGAGTCGCTGTTCCTCACCTCCCTCGGCCTGCGCATGGAGGTGCCGCTGCGCAGCGCCCCACATGATCGTCACGTGCGGCTGGCCGGTTCCGAGGGTGGATTCCTCACCGAGGCGGTGCGGGGCCTGACCGGTCTGCGGCGCGACCCCGGCGCCGAGGTGCGCGAGGCGCAGATCGCGGGCGCCGCCACGCCCCCGGTGGAGAGCTGGGCGCCGGAGGTCTCGCGTCGCCTGCACCTGATTCCCACCTGGAACGACTGGACCCTCCGCCAGCTCAGCGCCCACGGGTACACCCTCGCCAAGCGCACTGCCGGCGACCGGCCCTGGATCCCCGCCGCGAGCGGCACCCGCAGCCAGGGCTACGCCTACCTCGGCGACCTCG
>JAAZLF010000732.1 GCA_012799425.1 Actinomycetales bacterium
CCGATCCCGATGCCCGCCAGCGGCACCAAGTGCACGTCCTCGACGCTCAGCGCATGCACGAGGGCGACCCCGCTGCGCACCCGGGACTCCCAGCCGGTCTCCCGCTCGTAGCAGGTGGTCCCGGAGGCGACGATCTCGCCCGCGGCGTTCGCGAGGCACACAGTGACGGCGATGTGGGTGAACTCGATGCCGATGTAGCGGACCGCACCGGGATGGATCCGCAGCACCTCGGCAGGGCGGCCGCGGCCATCGGCCGGGCGGGCTCGGCTGACGGTGATGATGCCGTCACCGCGCAGGGAGACGAGCACGTCGGAGACGGTGGTGCGGGTCAGGCCGAGGTGTTCGGAGATCTCTCCCCGGGTGAGCTCATGGCCGCGATGAAGGAGGGCCAGCACCGCGTCGCGATGCCGGTCCTTTGCGCTTCGTTGCCATCCCATGAGGGGCGACGATATCTGTCAATATTATTTCCGTACAGAGTTCGACAGAAATCAATCTGAGCGCGCCGCCACCGTCCGACGGGCAGCGGCGCGCGGCGCACCGCAGGGTCGCAGGGCGCGGCAGCGGGCGCGCGATGTCGCTCCCCGCTGCCGCGAATTCACCTCTGGCGAGCGCGGACTCAGCGCCGGGTCACCAGCGCGGGTGGATGGACTCGCGCAGCAGCTCGTCGTAGGTCTCGCGCACGGCGGCGTCGAAGCGGGTGAGGATCTCGGCCTGCTCGGGGGTGGGGGCGCTGCCGGCGGCGGCGTTGCGGCGGGCCTGCTCGCCGCTGCTCGCGCCGGGGATAGCGGCGGTGACGCCGGGCTGCGCGAGGATCCAGCGCAGGCTCGCCTCCGCGAGAGGCATCGCCCCGTCGAGGGCCTGCTCGAGCCGGGCCACGGCGGCCAGGCCCGTCTCGTAATCCACGCCGGAGAAGGTCTCGCCCTGGTCGAAGGCTTCGCCGTGGCGGTTGAAGCTGCGGTGGTCGTTCGCGGCGAAGCTGCTGCTGGGCGAGAACTTGCCAGTGAGCAGGCCGGAGGCGAGCGGCACGCGGGCGATGACCGCCACGCCCTTCTACTGGGCCAGTGGGAGCACCTCGTCGAGGGGCTTGAGGCGGAAGGGGTTCAGGATGATCTGGATCGAGGCGAGGTGCTCGCGCTCGAGGCTGATCAGCGCCTCCTCGCAGGTCTCGACGCTGACGCCCCAGGCCGCGATCTTCCCCTCCGCGGCGAGCGCGTCGAGCACGTCGAAGGTGCGGTCGTCGCGGTAGATCGCGGGCGGCGGGCAGTGCAGCTGCACCAGGTCCAGGGTGTCCATGGCGAGGTTCCTGCGCGAGCGCTCCACCCAGGCGCGGAGGTTCTCCTCGGTGAAGCTCTCCGGCGCGAAGGGGTCCGCGCGGCGGGACGCCTTGGTGGCCAGGAACGGGAGCTGCTCGCCCTGTGCGGCGAGGCGGGTGCGCATCGCACCCAGGAGCTGCTCGCTGCGACCGTCGCCGTAGACGTCGGCGGTGTCGAAGAAGGTCACGCCGGCCTCGAGCGCGGCGTCGAGCACGGCCCGGGCGGAGTCGTCGGTGACGTCTCCCCAGTCGGCGCCGATCTGCCAGCAGCCCTGTCCGATCACGGACAGCGGGCGGCCCAGTCGGGCGGGTGTGCGGTACTGCATGGACATCGTCGACCTCGCAATTGTTCGGAGAGCCGCTGGAGGCGGCGTTCGAGGGACAGTGTTCCAGGTCGTGCCAGTTCCGCGGCGGCGCGGACCACCGGAGTGCGTCTGCGCGAGAGCTGCGGCCGGGCAGCGAGCGCTCCCCACCTCCTTGCCGCCGACGGGACGATGATCTACGCGGGTAGGGCAGGAGGGAGTCGATCCGGCATGATGAGCGGTGCGGGGCCGGCCGATCGCAATGCGCCGACCGTAGGAGACTCCGCAACAGACCACCGATGAGACGATCGACCCGAAGGAGGCGCAGTGGCCACACGCTCCGCCTCCGAACGCCCGAACATCCGCCAGGTCGCCGAGATCGCCGGGGTCTCCCACATGACGGTCTCCCGGGTGCTCAACGGGCACACGAACATCAAGGAGAGCACCCGCGAGAAGGTGCTCGTCGCGGTCGATGAGCTGGGCTACCGCCCCAATATCGCTGCCCGCGCCCTGGCCACGCAGAAGACGCTGCGGATCGGCGCGATCGTGGAGACAGAGACGGAGTTCGGCCCGGCCAGCGCGCTGCGGGCGATCCACCGCGCCGCACGCCAGCGGGGCTACTCGGTCAGCTCGATCGCGCTGGACGAGGACGATTCGACCAATGCCGGCCGCGCCTTCGAGCAGCTGGCCGGGCTCGGCATCGATGCGCTGTGCCTGGTCACTCCGCGCTCTGCGTCGCTCGCGGCGCTGCGGGCGATCTCCCCGGACATGCCGGTGCTGGTGGTCAAGCCCGAGCGGGAGGCGGAGCTGCTGCGAGTGTGCGTGGATCAGCAGCTGGGGGTGACGATGGCGGTGGATCACCTCGCGGCGCTCGGGCACCGGGACATCCTGCATGTCTCTGGTCCGATGGACTGGCTCGATGCGCGGGCACGAGAGCGGGCCTTCCGGGCCCGGACCCGCTCCTGGGGCATGCCGGAGCGGCCGATCGTGGCCGGTGACTGGTCTGCAGATTTCGGCTACGACTTCGCGGTGGGCCTGCAGCGCCTGCCCGACTACACGGCGATCTTCGCGGCCAACGACCAGGTGGCGCTCGGGATCGTGCACGGCC
>JAAZLF010000071.1 GCA_012799425.1 Actinomycetales bacterium
GAGCGACGGCCGGCGCTGCGCGTGCGAGACGATCCTGGAAGAGAGCACCCCACCATGACGACGTTCCCGACAGCCTCCGTCGACGGCGCGCTGCGGATACATCGGGTGCGTGCAGAGGACTGGCTCTCGCACCGGGACCTGCGCCTGGACATGCTGGACGCGGACCCGGACGCCTTCTGGGCCGATCCGCGTGAGGCCCGCGGCCGCACGGAGGCGCAGTGGCGCGACGAGATCGCCGGCCCGCGCATCCACTTCCAAGCGCGACGTGGTCCGGCGGTGCTGGGCGGGATCGCTCTGCTGCCGCAGGGGTACACCCCTGCGCATGTGATCCCCGAGGACCGTGCGCATATCGTCTCGCTGTGGGTGCGTCCCGAGGCGCGGGGCACCGGTGTCTCCGGGCCGCTGTTCACGGCGCTGGCACGCCACGCACTCGCGCTGGGGCGTCCGGACCTGCGCCTGGATGTCGACGAGACCAACACCGCGGCGCAGCGGCTCTACGAGCGCCTCGGCTTCACAGCCACCGGTGCCCGGGACCCGCGCGAGAGCCGCGGCACCGCATGGGTCGAGTATGCGCTGAGGGCCGAGAGGCTTCTCGAGCGCTGAGGACCGCCGGAGCCCGTGCCCGGGAGCCGCGGTCGCCGAGCGTGGCGGGGAAGAGGGCCCGGAGAGCGACGCAGGGCGCCCACCGCGAAGGTGGACGCCCTGCGTCATGCTGTGGATCGATCAGTCGTCGACCGGCTCGGGCTTGAGATGGAGACGCTCGGTCTCGTCGATGACCTCGGAGGCGACGCCCTGCAGCGCATCCTGGTGCGCGCGGGCGTGGTGGGCGCAGAACATCAGTTCGCCGCCTGCCTCGAGGAGCACCTTGACGTACGCCTGAGCGCCGCAGCGGTCGCAGCGATCGTGTGCCGTGAGCCGGGGAGCTTCGAGAGTGAGGTTCATGGGTCATTTCTAGCATCGGGGACGGGCGCGGGGGAGTCTCCGCAGCGCTGGTTCGCTGGGGGCGCAACCTCCAGTGAGCCCGGCCGCTCGGCCGCCGCGGAGGGTGAGCGGCGCCTGTGAGCGGGGAGGCACGGCGCAATGCCGGGATCCGAGGGCCCGGACACGTAGGATCTGGTGGGTGTCCACCTCCAACGCTGCGAAGAAGTCCGCCTACGACGCCCGCAACCTCCAGGTCCTCGAGGGCCTCGAAGCCGTGCGGAAGCGCCCCGGCATGTACATCGGCTCCACCGACTCCCGTGGCCTCATGCACTGCCTCTGGGAGATCCTCGACAACGCGGTCGACGAGGCCCTCGGGGGCTACGGCGATGCGATCGAGGTCATCCTCCACCCCGACCACTCCGTCGAGGTGCGCGACACCGGCCGCGGCGTGCCGGTGGACGTCGAGCCCCGTACCGGCCTGACCGGCGTCGAGGTGGTCTACACCAAGCTCCACGCCGGCGGGAAGTTCGGGGGCGGCTCCTACGCCGCATCGGGCGGACTGCACGGTGTGGGAGCGAGCGTCGTCAATGCCCTGTCCGGGCGACTCGACGTCGAGGTCGACCGCGGCGGCAAGGTCTACGCCATGAGCTTCCAGCGTGGACAGCCCGGTCAGTTCGCCGATGTCGACGGCCCGTCCGCAGAAGCGGAGTTCACGCCCCTGACCGGTCCCGATGCGCTGCGCGTGATCGGCAAGGCCAAGCGGGGGGTCACCGGTACCCGGGTGCGTTACTGGGCGGATCCGCAGATCTTCGTCAAGGGCTCGCACTTCTCGCTCGACGACCTGAACCGACGCTCCCGTCAGACTGCGTTCCTGGTGCCGGGGTTGAAGCTCACCGTCACCGATCTGCGTCCCGAGGCCTCCCCGGATCAGCCGGCCACGCGTGTGTACAAGTACGACGGCGGCATCAGCGAGTTCGTGGAGTACCTCGCCCAGGATCAGAAGATCACCGATGTCATCCGCCTGCAGGGTTCCGGTGAGTACACGGAGACGATCCCGGTGCTCGACCGCAACGGGCACATGGTCTCCACCGACGTCGAGCGCTCGTGCGAGGTCGACATCGCGCTGCGCTGGGGTGCGGACTTCGACTCCACCGTGCGCTCCTTCGTCAACATCGTCGCGACCCCCAAGGGCGGCACCCACCTCACCGGCTTCGAGCAGGCGCTGGTCAAGACCGTGCGCAAGCAGGTCGAGAACCACGCCCGCCGGGTGAAGTTCAACGCCAAGAACGAGAAGATCGAGAAGGACGACACCCTGGCCGGGCTCACCGCCGTGGTCAGCGTGCGCATCGATGAGCCGCAGTTCGAGGGGCAGACCAAGGAGGTGCTCGGCACCCCGGCGATCCGCGCGATCGTCGCCAAGGTGGTCGAGGACCGCCTGACCGCCTTCCTGACCTCCACCGCGAAGGGCGAGAAGGAGCAGACGGCGCTGGTCATCGACAAGGTGGTCTCGGAGATGCGGGCACGGATCGCCGCCCGCATGCACAAGGAGGTCTCGCGGCGCAAGAACGCGCTGGAGTCCTCGACCATGCCCACCAAGCTCGCCGACTGCCGCTCGCACGACGTGGAGCGCTCCGAGCTGTTCCTCGTCGAGGGCGACAGCGCGCTGGGCACCGCGAAGAACGCCCGCTCCTCGGAGTTCCAGGCGCTGCTGCCGCTGCGCGGCAAGATCCTCAACGTCCAGAAGGCGTCCATCACGGACATGCTCAAGAATGCCGAGTGCGCCAATATCATCCAGGTGATCGGTGCGGGCTCGGGGCGCACCTTCGACCTCGAGGCGGCCCGCTACGGCAAGATCATCATGATGACCGACGCCGACGTCGACGGCGCCCACATCCGCACCCTGCTGCTGACCCTGTTCCACCGCTACATGCGCCCGCTGGTCGAGGCCGGGCGGGTCTACGCCGCGGTCCCGCCGCTGCACCGGGTCGAGGTGATCCACGGCGGCAAGAAGAAGAACGAGCTGATCTACACCTACTCCGAGGCGGAGCTGCACAAGCTGCTCAAGAACCTCGAGCGCCGCGGCAAGAAGTACAAGGAGCCGATCCAGCGCTACAAGGGCCTGGGGGAGATGGACGCCGATCAGCTGGCTGACACCACCATGGATCCCGGCCACCGGACCCTGCGCCGGGTGCGCATCGAGGATGCCGAGGCGGCCAGCGCCGTCTTCGAGCTCCTGATGGGCTCGGAGGTCGCGCCGCGCAAGCAGTTCATCATCGAAGGAGCCGAAGAGCTCGACCTGGAGAGGATCGACGCATGAGTGTCGCCGTCCGAGTGATCCCGTGCCTGGATGTCGACGCGGGCCGCGTCGTCAAGGGCGTCAACTTCAAGGACCTGCGTGACGCCGGGGACCCGGTCGAGCTGGCCGCCCGATACGGTGTCGAAGGTGCCGACGAGCTGACGTTCCTGGATGTCACCGCCTCCTCCGGTGGTCGGGACACCATGATCGACGTCGTCCGCCGCACGGCTGAGGAGATCTTCATCCCATTGACCGTCGGCGGCGGGGTGCGCTCCGTCGAGGACGTGGATCAGCTGCTGCGCGCCGGCGCGGACAAGTGCGGCGTCAACACCGCCGCGATCTCCCGACCCGAGATGATCTCCGAGATCTCCCGCCGGTTCGGCAACCAGGTGCTCGTGCTGTCGATCGATGCACGACGGGTCGTCGAGGAGACGCCGGAGGGCACGGCGAGGACGGGGTCGGGCTTCGAGGTCACCACCCATGGCGGCCGGCGGGGCACCGGCATCGACGCGATCGCCTGGATCCGCGAGGTGACACGGCGGGGCGCGGGGGAGATCCTGCTGAACTCGATGGATGCTGACGGCACCGAGCAGGGTTTCGACCTCGAGCTGATCCGACTGGCGCGTGAGGCGACGAACCTGCCGCTGATCGCCTCGGGCGGGGCAGGTGTCCCCGAGCACTTCGCCCCCGCTGTCCACGCCGGTGCCGATGCGGTGCTGGCCGCGAGCGTGTTCCACTTCCAGCAGATGACCATCGGTGAGGCGAAGGCCGCGATGGCGGCCGACGGGATCACCGTGCGGTGAGGGCGCCGCTCTCGGTCGCGGACCGAGCGTCCGGCGCCTCCCGCCCTCTGCGACAGCGACTGTCCCTGGCGGCGCTCGCGATGCTGCTGATGCTGCTCGCCTCGGGAGCGTGGCTGCTGTGGGACAACCGGCGCTTGGACGTCACCTCCTATGAGATCGGCGTCGGCCAGCTCCCGCCGGCGCTGGAGGGGCTGCGCATCGCCCAGCTCTCGGATCTGCATGCCGCGGATTTCGGGGACTTCCCCCGCCGTGTGGTGACCTCCGTGAAGCAGGCGCAGCCGGACCTGATAGCTCTCACCGGAGATCTGATCGATCAACGCACCAGCCGGCTCGACGGCGTGCTCGACATGGTCGAGCAGCTGGAGACGATCGCCCCCACCTACTTCGTGCTCGGCAACCATGAGGCGGATTCGCGCGTCCTGCCGGAGCTGCTGGCGGGCCTCGAGCAGCGAGGGGTGGTGGTGCTGCGCGACGCGGCCGTCCCGTTCATCGTCGACGGGGAGGAGCTGACCATCGCGGGACTGGATGATCCTCGGGTGCGGGCCGCCGCGTTCGAGGAACCTCGCGAAGCGGCCGACGTCCTCGCGGAGCTCGATCTGCCCGAGGGCCGGCCCACGGTGCTGCTCGCACACCGTCCGGAGCTGCTCGAGGGCTATCTCGGCTCACGGGTGGATCTGGTGCTCTCCGGCCACGCCCACGGGGGACAGGTCCGCATCCCCGGGGTGGGCGGAGTCTTCGCCCCGCATCAGGGGCTCTTCCCGGAGCTGAGCGAGGGCGTGCATAAGCGGGACGCGACGACCATGGTCATCAGCCGCGGGCTCGGCAACAGCATCGCCGGGGTGCGGGTCAACAACCCCCGCGAGCTCGTGATCGTGGAGCTCTGCCACGCGCGGTGACCGGTGGTCGTCATCCGCGCACAGGGTGGGCCGTGGCTCAGCCCCCAGCGCACGGGCCCGCCCGGGGCGTCCCGGGCAGGGCCCGTGCGTCGTCGGCTCACCGCAGGTGGGCGAGGCCGGCCTGGAGCAGGGCGCCCTGGACGACCAGCTCGTGCTCGTGTCGAGCCGCGTCGATCGCCTGCTCGCGCCGCGCCTGACGCACAGCCCGGCGGCGGGCGAGGACGGAGCGCAGCAGAGCGTCGAGGGCATGATCGTCGCTGAGCTGCTCGAGCCGGCGCAGGGTGCGCTCGGCGGTGGTGTGCTGTGGGGTTCTGAGGACGGGATGGACGGACATGAAGTTCTCCTGGAGGAGCGGTGCGAGATCAGGATCCTCCGCGGCGCGGACAGAAGATGTCCGTGAAGCGCGCAGGGGAGCCCCCACGCCGCGAGTGCATCGCGGGGCGGGGTGGTCGAGGTGGTGCCAGGGCACGTGGCCCGGTGGTCAGGAGCGATGCGCTCCGTCAGCCGGCCAGGGGCGCGGCATCGTCGGCGGTGCTGCGACCGCCCTCGGCCGCTCGCTGAGCCACGGGCTGTCCGTGCTGCCGGAAGGGGGACGCGGCGGGTCCGTACGACGCGGCCACCGGACGCTCCGGGGTCGTGGTCGAGGTCGTGTGCATCTCCATACGGACAGTCGACCACTTCGTCCGGGCGGCGCACAACTGATTAAACGCGCACATGATGACGAGGACCCGGCCACCCCGTGAGGGGCGACCGGATCCGGGTCGGGTACTCCGCCGGGCGGAGCCGGTCTCAGCGCTCGATCCGGTAGGTGACGCCGATGGTGTGCGAGCGGCCGGGCTCGAGGGCCACGTAGCCATCCTTCGCGACGGCCGGCTCGATGCACACGAACTCGGGCCAGGCCGTATCGGGGATGTCGGCCATCCCCGTCACGAGCGTGTCCCAGGGGTTCCAGACCACCGTCTTGGTGGTGCCGCGGGTGGTGGAGACGAGGCGGCGACCGCTCTTCTCATCTGTGACGGTCACGTCGGCGGCGGAGTCGACGACCCGGTCGGTGGAGCCCGTCAGCCGCAGCGGCCCGTCGGCCAGCACATCGGGGGCCAGGCCGCGGGTGTTGTCGAGGTAATCCGCCCCCTCCAGCCCGTGGATCGCGATCTCGCGGACGTCGCCGACAGCCAGATAGGTGTGCAGCGCGGCCTCGAGCTCGAGCGGCCTGGACCCAGCGGTGATGGTGAGGGCTACCGACAGCTCGGCACCGAGGCGGAACTCAGCCGTCGCAGCCAGCGCCTTGACATCCTCGGGGGTGCGGAGCGTGAGCACGACATCATCACCCTCACGGACGGCGCTCGCCAGATCCCAACGGAGGGTGCGCAGCCAGCCGTGCTTGGCCTCCATGGCCAGATCGCGTCCCGGCCCGAACCACGGACCGACCAGCGGGACGCCGCCACGCACGGCCTGACGCTCACCGAAGGCGGAATCCGGGCTCAGCCACAGCAGATCCTTCTCTCCGGCCGGGGCCCAGCTGGTCAGATGCGCGCCGTCGAGGAGCAGCTCGGCCGTCGCGGCAGGGGTGTCGACCAGCAGCGCATCCACGCCGTGCACCTGCTCGAGGCGCACCCCTTCGGGCAGGGGGACAGAGGCGGTGGACGCGTCAGCGCTCGCAGAGTTCATGGGCACATCGTCCCACGCTCGCTC
>JAAZLF010000733.1 GCA_012799425.1 Actinomycetales bacterium
CGCTGGCCGCCATCGGCCAGCAGCCGGAGCAGCTGAAGTCGATGCCGTCGTTCTTCGACAGCAGCAAGCACGCGATCGAGCAGCACTTCGCCACCAGCAAGGACGGCACCCGCGTGCCGTACTTCGTGGTGCACGGCAAGGACATGAAGCTGGACGGCTCCAACCCGACCCTGCTGTACGGCTATGGCGGCTTCGAGATCTCGCTGACCCCGTCCTACTCCGGTGGCATGGGGCGTGCGTGGCTGGAGAAGGGCGGCGTGTACGTGGTCGCCAACATCCGCGGCGGCGGAGAGTACGGGCCGCGCTGGCACCAGGCCGCGCTGAAGGAGAACCGCCACCGCGCCTACGAGGACTTCTCCTCGGTCGCGAAGGACCTGATCGAGCGCGGGGTCACCGACCGAGACCACCTCGCGGTGCGCGGCGGCTCCAACGGCGGGCTGCTCACCGGCAACATGGTCACCCGGTACCCGGAGCTGTTCGGCGCGGTGATCATCCAGGTTCCGCTGCTGGACATGAAGCGCTACAGCCACCTGCTGGCCGGGCATTCCTGGATGGCCGAATACGGCGACCCGGACACCGACGACTGGGAGTTCGTGCGCACGTTCAGCCCCTACCACCTGCTCGAGGAGGGCGTGCAGTACCCGCCCACCTTCGTGCTCACCTCGACCCGCGACGACCGCGTCCACCCCGGGCACGCCCGCAAGTTCACCGCCGCGATGGAGTCGCTCGGCGCCGATGTGCGCTACTGGGAGAACATCGAGGGCGGCCACGGCGGCGCGGCGACCAACGAGCAGGCCGCACGGATGAACGCGCTGCTGTACACCTTCCTGTGGGACACGATCGGCGCACGGTCGTGACCGGCATGCTCCGCCACCTGGCCGACACCGAGCCCGCCCGCCACGCCGGACAGCTCGACATCCTGGTCGAGCCGCTCGACGGTCGGACCGGGGAATGAGGAGCGCCCCCGTGCGACGACCTGCAGCCCGTTCCCTGCCCTCGGAGCTCTTCGACCGCGCCGCCCAGGACGATCTGCTCCAGCTGCGCAACGATCTGATGACCGTCTATCGGGAGTTCTCCGCCGAAGATCCTCGATTGTTCCCGCTGCGCTACGCGCGCACCGTGCCGCGCCGGCCGCACACCGTCCGCTCCGCGCGCGGGCCCGGCAGCGGAGGCCCGCGGGGTCGGCCGCAGCCAGCGCGGCCGCCGACGGACATCGCCGACCCCCAGGTGCCGGTGCTGCTGATCCCCGACGGTCCCGCACGTGCCTCGGTGCTGCCCTACGACGTGCTGCGGCGCAGCATGGCCGGGCGAGGCCTGGACGTGCTGATGATGGAGCACCGCGGCGTGGGCCTGTCACGGCTCGACGCGGAGGGGGAGGACCTTCCGGTCTCCGCGATGTCGCTGCGCGAGGTGATCGGTGACCTGCTGGCCGTGCTCGACCATGCCAGGGTCCCGCAGGCGGCGATCGTGGGCACCGGGTACGGCGCCTATCTCGCGCAGCTGCTCGCGATCCTCCATCCCGAGCGGGTGCACTCGCTCGTGCTGGACTCCCCGCTGACCTCGTCCAGGGACGAGGCGATCGCCCAGCAGGCTCTGCGCGGCCTGTACTGGGAGGGCACGGATCCGCGCACCGCGACCACCGCCCGGACGCTGCGCCGCCTCGCACAGGAGGGCACGGTCGACGTCTCCCGGGCGGGGCCCGTGGTGCTGGCCGTCCATGAGCATGGCGGACCCGCGGCGGTGCGCGATCTGGTGGATCTGCTGGCGGTGGGGCGCGGCCACCTGACCTGGACCAGCGTGCGCCAGGTGCTGAACCAGGCCTGGCTGCAGTCCACGCCGTACGTGATCGAGCACGACCTGACCGCCCGCATCGCGCACACCGAGCTGGGCAGCGGCCGGCATGCCGACGGCGGACCGCTGGACCCGCTGCTGCTCGAGGCGGGGCAGGCCCGGGCGGTCGCCCCCTTCACCGGGGAGCGACTGGACCTGCACGCGCTGGCCCCGGCGATCACCGCGCCGACACTGGTGCTCACCGGCACCCAGGACCTGGCCTCGCCGCCGCAGATCGCCCGGGAGCTGGCGGCGCGGATCCCCGGCGCGCAGCTACTCGAGGTCCCCGGCGCACGGCACTCGATCCTCGACACCCGCAGCCGGATCCTGCAGGTCGCCGCACGCTGGAGCGCCTGTGGGACCGCGCACCGCCTGCCCGAGCACGCCGAGGGCCTCGCAGCCCTGCCCGTCTCCGCGACGGATCTGGCCCTGTCCCGGGGCCTGCAGATCGCGCTCGCCGCGGAGCGCTACTCGCCGTGGCGGCTGAGGCTGGAGTCCGCGCGGGCGGAGCGGGCACGGCTGCAGCGCGAGCGCGCCCGCCAGGATCCGCGCCCGCACCGGGGCCGGCTCCCGCCGTCGCAGCGGGCTGATCCGGTGTGAGTCCGGCGCTGGTCCGCAGGCGCCGGCAGCGACGTATTCTCGGCCGACAACAGCGCACAGGCCAAGGGGTCCACGGATGAGCACAGGGAAGGGCAGGCGTCGCGCCACCGGCATCCGCAGCACCGGGGCGATCCCGAGCCGTCAGGGGCTCCTGCGCGGCCTGGCCGTGGTCAGCATCGTCGGCGTCGGCGCGGTGGCCGGGTTCGGCGCTGCGGGGATAGGGCCGCTCGCCGCCCTC
>JAAZLF010000734.1 GCA_012799425.1 Actinomycetales bacterium
CGTGGTCAGCGCCCTGGGCAGCATGGACGAGGAGTCCATCGCGCACAACGCGGCGTGGAACGACCCGGAGATCAAGGGGAACATGCCCGCTCGGCGGTCGGTCGATGCCGTGCTCGAGCAGAAGGACGCCTTCAGCGACGAGCACTACCAGATCTTCCGCGACGACATACTCCCCACCGGCCGTGCCGAGCCGCGGTTCCCTCCGATGGTCTACAAGGCGGTCTCCGACGCCCTGCAGGCCGTGCAGCTCGCCGGCGCAGACGCCGCCGAGGAGTCCGCCCGCGCGCAGCAGACCATCGAGAGCTACCTCGAGACCTATCGCGGAGGGTCCCTGATATGAGCACCCGGACACTGACCTCGCACACCCGCCACACGGAGGTCCATCGGCGCCGCCCCGGTGCCCCGCGCCGCCCATCTCGCAGGCGCCGTCGCGAGACCCGCGCGGCGATGCTGTTCCTCGCCCCGGATGCAGTCGGCCTGCTCATCTTCGTCGCACTGCCGATGCTTCTGTCGGTGGCGCTGGGCTTCTTCTGGATCGACGGCTTCGGCAACTTCGACTTCATCGGACTGGACAACTACGTGCGCCTGGCCCAGGACCCCCAGTTCTGGAACAGCGCACGCGTCACCGTGATCTACCTGGTGGTCCTGGTGCCACTGATCTTCGTGACCGGGCTGGGCCTGGCGCTCCTGGTCCAGCAGAACTTCCCGGCCGTCGGGGCCATCCGTTCGGCCCTGTTCATGCCGTACGTGGTCTCCATCGTGGTGGTGTCCATGGTCTGGCAGTTCATGCTCACCGATCGCACCGGCGTGATCGCGGCGGTGCTGTCCTCGATCGGGATCGAGGGGATCTCCTTCCTCGGCGACCCGAGATACGCGCTGGGCACAGTGATCGCGGTGACCATCTGGCTGCAGATGGGCTACTACATGATCATCTTCCTGGCAGGTCTGCAGGACATACCCGGCGAGCTCTACGAGGCCGCGCGCATCGACGGCGCAGGCCCCTGGGCGCGGTTCCATCGGATCACCCTGCCGCTGCTCGCACCGACCAGCTTCTTCGTGCTGCTGACATCGATGGTCGCCGTGGTCACGGGCGGTCTGGACATGATCTTCGTTCTGACCAGCGGCGGACCAGCCAACTCCACGTCACTGCTGATCTTCTACATCTACCAGCAAGCGTTCCTGTTCGGCGACCTCGGGTACGCGGCCGCGGTCGGCTCCGTGCTGGTGGCGTTCCTGCTGCTCATCTCTGCGGTGATGTTTCTCGTGACCCGAGGAGGTCGCTTCTCCCATGACGACTGATGCACCCACCTCCCCCGGAGGGATCCCTCCGACACACGCCGCGCGCGACCGAGCCCGATCGGCTCCGCTGCGCCCCCGCAAGCCCCGCGGCGCCCGCCGCTGGGTGCTGCTGGGAATCGGTATCATCCTGGCAGCGCTGACGGTCTTCCCCCTGGTCTGGATGATCCTGGGATCGGTCAAGACGCCGGAGGAGGTCAATTCCCCCGATCTGATCCCCTCCACGGTCACGTTCGAGAACTACGTGTACGTCTTCTCCAACGTCCCCTTCGCCCGCTACCTGCTCAACAGCTTCTTCGTCTCGGCCGCGGTCACGGTGATCTCGCTGTGGTTCCACTCCATGGCCGCCTACGCACTGGCACGCCTGGACTTCCCGGGGCGAGAGCGGATCTTCCTCCTGATCTTCTCCACGATGCTGGTCAGCGCTCCGGTGACGATCATCCCCACGTTCATCATCGTGCGGACGCTGGGGATGGTCGACAACTACGCAGGGCTGATCGTGCCGATGATCTTCAACGCCTTCGGGATCTTCCTGCTGCGCCAGTTCTACATCTCGCTGCCGGACGAGCTGGAGGAAGCGGCACTGGTGGACGGCGCGAGCTACTGGACCATCTACCGCCGGATAGTGCTTCCGCTGTCACGGCCCATCCTCGCGGCTCTCGCAGTGTTCTTCTTCCTGGCCAACTGGAACTCCTTCGTCTGGCCGATGACGATCACCTCGGACCCGAACCTGCGGGTGGTCCAGCTGGGCATCCAGACGTTCCAGCAGCAGTACGCCGCTGATTGGAACTACATCCTGGCCGCCTCGACGGTGGCCGCACTGCCGACCCTGGCGATCTTCTTCGTCTTCCAGAAGCAGATCGTCGCCTCGATCAAGACCTCCGGGCTGAAGTGATGCCCGAACGCCGGCCCTCGGCACCGATCACGTCCTGCGCACCGAGCTCGACGGCGCAGCACCAGTAGGCGGCGCCGGCCAGCAGAGCGATCGGCGCCGGGAGCAGCAGCACCAGGGTGGAGGAGAGCGACAGCGCCGCCCACAGCGCGAGTCCCGCCAGGGCGAGGGGCGCGAGGAAGCGGGCCGGCCAGCGGCCGAGCAGGTGGAACGAGATCGCCCAGAGCCGCGCCCCTCGCAGAGTCGGGCGGGCGACCGCGAGCGGCATCAGCACCACCGACCCCGTGATCGTCAGGACGCCCGCCACCGCAGAGAGACAGAGCGAGGCCAGCATCAGGGCGCTGCCGGTGCGGGCATGGACCTCGAGGGCCGCCAGCAGCGAGACCAGGCACATCGCCGGGAGCAGCGCGAAGCCGGTGCTTCGCAGAGCGGTCGCCCGCAGGCACCGCAGATAGGTGCGCAGGTCGGTCTCGTCCTCGACCAGCGCGCCCTGCACCACGCGCAGCAGCGCCATCAGCGTCGGGCCGGCCAGCAGCGCGAGCAGTGCGGGGGTCAGCAGCCCGCCGCCCACCGCGACTCCCAGCGCGCTCGCGACAGCCGCCGCCACGGCGGTGACCGCCGCGCTGGTCGCGAGCATCGGCAGATGGGACCACAGCGAGCTCCACACCCGCCGCAGCAGCAGGCGCTGGAGACCCTCGGCCGGGACATCGCTCACCCGCGCACCCCGGCGGTGGCGACGCTGGAGATGAACGCTCGCTGGAACAGCAGGAATACCACGAGCGCCGGGACCACCACGGCGGTGATCGCCGCAAACACGACCACGCTCGACCCGCTCTGCCCGGCCTGCAGCGTGACCAGGCCCAACGGGAGCGTCATGCGCTCCTCGGTCCTGAGGAAGATCAGCGGTCCGAAATAGTTGTTCCAGGTCGCTTCGAAGTTCAGGATCGTCATGGCAGCGATCGCGGGGCCCGACAGCGGGATCAGCATCCGGAACAGGATCCAGCCGTGCCCCGCGCCGTCCAGGGTCGCGGCCTCGTCCAGCTCCCGCGGGATCGAGTTGAAGTACTGGCGGAAGAAGAAGATCGCGAACACATTGATCAGCGCCGGGAGGATCAGGGACCCCAGGGTGTCGACCAGTCCGAGGTTCCGCATCAGGAAGAACACCGGGATGATCGTCATCTGCATCGGCACCATCAGCGCGGCGAGCATGAGCGCGAACATCCCCTCGCGGAAGCGGAATCGCAGGCGCGAGAAGGCGTACGCGGCCATCAGGCTCACCAGCAGGGCTCCTGCCGTGGCGGTGACGGAGACGATGACGCTGTTGAGGAACATCCGCCCGAACGGGATGAGCTCCGCCATCGCCGAGAAGTTCTCGAACGTGGGGTCGCGCGGGATCCACGAGGGCGGGAGGTAGAACGCCGAGGTCTCCTTCGTGAGGCTCTCGCTGACCAGCCAGACCAGCGGCGCCAGCATGACAACGCCGAAGACGATCAGGACGGCCGTGAGGATCCAACGACCCAGGTGCTGTCGTCTCACTGGTCATGCACCCACTTCCGGGAGAGCCAGAACTGGATGGCGGTCACCAGCGCCATGATCACGAAGACCACCAGCGCCACCGCAGAGGCGTAGCCCGCCTGGAACGCCTGGAAGCCCTGCTGGTACAGGTACATCACGATCGAGAGGGTCGACTCCTCGGGACCGCCGTTGGGGGTGATGATCTGAATCGGGTCGAAGATCTGGAACGCCCCGATGAACGTGATCACGCTGGCGAAGAAGATGGTCGGGGACATCATCGGGATGGTCACGTGCCACATCCGCTGCCAAGCGCCCGCACCGTCGATCCGAGCGGCCTCGTAGAGCTGCTCGGGCACGGTCTGCAGGCCGGCCAGCATGATCACGAAGGTGAAGCCGACGGTATGCCACCAGTCGATGCCGATGATCGCGGGCAGCGCCCACTGGGGATCGGTGAACCAGCTCGGCGGCGAGATGCCGACGAGCTCCATGTAGTACGTGCCCATACCGAACGTGGGGTCCAGGACGTACTTCCACAGCAGCGCCACCGCCGCCCAGGAGATCACGAAGGGGAAGAACAGCGAGGTGCGCACGAAGTAGGAGGCGACCCGGCTGCGCAGGCGGTTGACCCCGATGGCGAGGAAGAAACCCGCTACGAGGTGGGTGACCATCGAGGCCAGCGAGAAGACGAAGGTGTTGCGCAAGGCGCGGTAGAAGCTCGAATCCGAGGCCAGATCCACGAGGTTCTGTGCGCCGATGAACTCGGGCTCGGTGAGCATGTCCCATCTGAAGAGGCTCAGTCCGATGGCCACGAAGAACGGCGCCAGCACGAACACCAGGAACAGCAGCATCGCCGGCCCGAGGAAGATGGCGCCGGCGAGCGTGTCCGTCCCTCGGTGCCGCGCCGGTCGGGACGCGGCCCCGTCGCGACCGGGGGTCGGGGTCGTTGCAGGGGCCGGTGCGCTCACAGCAGCTCCTGCATCGCCTCATTCGCAGCGCTGAGGGCCTCCTGGACGGGCTGGTTGCCGAGGATCGCGGCCTCCCAGCCCTTGTTGACCTCGGCGTCGACCAGCGCCTGCTGATCCGGGCTCGGCACCGGGGTCGCGAAATCGATGCCGGTGGCGATCAGCTCGGTGCCCTCGGGGGCGTTGTCCAGGAACGAGTCGCTGGCCGCCACGTCCTCGCGCACGGGCACGTTGGTGCCGCCCTGCTCCGCGTAGTACTCGGAGGCCTCGACGGTCATCAGCCATTTCAGGAACGTCCATGCCGCCTCCTTGTTCTCGGAGGCCTTGAAGACGGCCCAGCCATCCCAGCCGACCGGGGTGCCGGGGGCGGCATTGTGGGGGAAGTTCACGATCTTGGTCTGCTCGACCATCTCCAGGCGGCGGACGTCCGGCAAGGTGTAGCGGCCACCGGTGAGCGTGGCGAGCGAGCCCCGCTGATACTGGGTGGCGCCGTCGAACTCGCCGCCCGGTTGGGGGACGAGCTCGTCCTCGACCAGCGCCTTGACGAACTCGGCCGCCTCGACGGCCTCGGCGCTGTCGAAGGTCGCCGTGGCCCATTCCTCGTCAAGGGTGCTGGCACCGTTGGTGAACAGCCACGGGAGGATCTGGCCGAAGGGGAAGCCAGCACCCGCGGTGGTCATGAAAGCGCCGGTCTCCTCCTTGATGGACTCGGCGATGGACCGGAACTCGTCCCAGGTCCAGTCGGTCTCGGGCATCTCCACCCCGGCCGCGTCGAAGACCTCGCGGTTGAGGTACATGACCACGGTGTTGTAGCCGCCGGGCACGAAGTAGGTGCTGCCGTCCGGGGAGCCGTAGGTGTCGAGCCATCCCTGCAGGTTCGGGGAGACGTTGTCGTAGAACTCCCGAGTCTCCTCGCTGTCGCGTTCGATCAGCTCGTCGAGCGGTTCGAACAGTCCCTTGGAGGACATCAGCCGCTGCCCCTCGGTGGCCACGGAGATGATGTCGGCCCGCTCGCCGCCGGCGATGCGGGTGGAGACGGTGTTGCCGAAGGTGGCCCAGTCCCCCGCTGCGATCCCGTTGGCGTTCAGCGTGATCTCGGGATGGGAGTTCTGGAACTCGTCGAAGAGGGACTGGAAGGTCTCCTGCTGTGCGGCATCGCCCATGTAGATCAGGCTCAGCTCACCGGTGCCGTCACCGGCCTCGCCGTCACCTCCTGCTCCCCCGCCGCAGGCGGACAGCGCGCCGAGCGCAGGGACGCCGAGAGCCGCGAGGGAGCCGGCACGCAGGAGCGACCGACGCTCCACGGGGCTGTTCATTCCTGCACGTGCACTGCTCATCGGAACTCCTTCGTTCTCCACGGACATCACGGGCCGCTGCCCCTCGGGAACGCCGCACAGACCGCTCAGGTCTCCGCGCCATCGGGGAAACAGATCGAGCGTAATCGATTACTCGATTGTTGCACAGGTCACTGCGCCGGCCAAGGGGGGCCGGTGGCGCGTCCCGTCTTTCGTCGGCCGTGGGACCAACGATCCGGCGCGAGACCCGGAATCGGCGCGAAAGGACGATGGGCGTCAGCGCGGAAATGCGATGAGGTGGGAGGCGGACCCGTCCCCCACCACGAGGAGGCCACCGTGGCCGGTCACATCTCGCACGAGCCCTCATCCAGCGCCCTCAGTCGCGGCTCCTTCCTCAAGCTCGGCGGGATCACCGCTGCGGCGACCGGCCTCGGTGCGGCCGGACTGGAGCTGGGCCCGCTCGCCGCTCCGGCCTCCGCCGCGCCGAGCATCACCCGGATGGGCACGGTGACCGGCCCGGACATCACCAGCGGCTGGGGCGTGACCTCGACGGACCTGGGCATCCCCGCGCTCACGCCGGACGGCCGGATCCTGGCGATCTTCGGCGACACCTGGTCCGAGCAGGGCGTGGGCAACGGCGACTGGCGCTCCCCCGTCGGCCTGTACGCGGACCCGGAACGGCCGCTCGCCGACGGCATCGGCTGGACCGGCGCGGTCGGTGGCGATTACGCCCACCAGCTCGTGCCCTATGCGCACGACTCGAACCCCGTCTCGACGATCCTGCCCGGCGATGTCATCACCCTCGGAGACACGATGTACCTCTGGGTGATGGTCAATCACGGCTTCGGCACCGTCGGCTCGACCGAGATCTGGAGCTCCTCCGACTCCGGCGAGAGCTGGCACCGCGGCGGGACGATGTTCGAGGGCGGCCACGCCGGCGGGCTGATGCAGCAGGCCACCTGGACGTACAGTCACGACGACGACCACGTCTACGTGCTGACCACGGGATTCCAGCGCGACAAGCCGATCATCCTGCACCGCGTGTTCGGCGGGGCGATCATGGACTCGGCCGCCTACGAGCCGTGGGGCTATGCGAACGGCGCGTGGGGCTGGGGCAACCCGCCCACCCCCGTTCTCGAGGGTTCCTTCGGCGAGATGTGCTGGCGGATCATCGACGGCACCTGGGTGCTGTCCTGGTTCAACGCCGGGGAGGGCACGGTGGACGTGCTGCTGCACGACGGGCCGACGGCGAACCTGCACGAGGCCACGCACCATCAGATCCTTCACAACGCCCCGTGGGGCGCCGAGACGGAGACCGGGGTGTCCCAGCTGTACGGCGGCTACATCGTGCCCGGATCGACCCTGGACGACCTCCATCTGCTGGTCAGCCAGTGGAGGACGGGCCCCGACTGGCCGTACTGGACCCAGCAGTTCCGGGTCCGGGGCCTCGTCTGAGCACGTCGGTCATGGAGAGGCCGGTCAGCGGGAGAGCTTCCTCAGCGTCGAGCCCTTGTGCGCGGCGACGTGATCGGTCTTGTCACTCCTGATCTCGTACTGGGGCTCGTCCTCGCTCGCTCGGCGGGCATGGCCCTTGTAGTCGAAGTC